>JBHWTG010000106.1:0-21977 GCA_043427735.1 Tsuneonella sp.
GAGTGTCGGCCCCCGGGCGAGCACCACGGTCCCCGCCGGGGCCAGGGTGGTCGACGCCGCCGGCAAGACCATCATGCCCGGGCTGATCGACGCCCACGCTCACGGCCCGCAGGGCGAGGGCGAGCTGGTGCCGCAGCAGAACTGGGCGCTGGTGCAGGCGCTCGCGCTCGGCAGCACCACGATCCACGATCCCTCGGCGCAGGCGAGCCAGATCTTCGCCGCGGCCGAGCGCCAGCGCGCCGGGCTGATGCTCGCGCCGCGTATCTTCTCGACCGGCGAGATCGTCTACGGGGCGAAGAATCCCGACGTGTTCGCGCGGATCGACAGCTACGACGACGCCCTCGCCCACGTCCGCCGCCTGAAGGCGCAGGGCGCCGTGTCGATCAAGAACTACAACCAGCCGCGGCGCGAGCAGCGCCAGCAGGTGGTCGCCGCCAGCCGGGCGGAGAACATGCTCGTGGTGGCCGAAGGCGGCAGCCTGTTCGGAATGGACATGAACCTCGTCGCCGACGGCAACTCGACGCTCGAGCACAACGTGCCGGTCGAGACGTTCTATGGCGACGTGTTGCAGTTCTGGCGCCAGTCGCAGACCAACTACACGCCCACGCTGGGGGTGACTTACGGCGGCCTCGCGGGCGACCCGTACTGGCGCCAGGCGACCGACGTGTGGGCGCACCCGCTGCTGGTCCACACCCCGCCCAAACGGCTGCTCGCCGGTACCGCGCGGCGCACCAAGGCGCCCGAATGGGCGTTCGTCGACGACGAAGCCGCGCGCGAGGCGAAGAAGCTGGCCGACGCGGGGATCGAGGTGGCCATCGGCGCGCATGGCCAGCAGCCGGGCATCGCCGCGCACTGGGAGCTGTGGAGCTTCGTGCGCGGCGGCATGACTCCGGTGGAGGCCTTGCGCGCCGGCACCATCGCCGCGGCCCGGTCGCTCGGGATGGATCGCGATATCGGCAGCCTCGAACCGGGCAAGCTCGCGGACCTGATCGTGCTCGACGCCGACCCGAGCGCGGACATCCGCCATTCGGACCGGATCGTCCGGGTGATGCTCGGAGGCCGGCTCTACGACGCGAAGACGATGAACGAGGTCGAGACCGGCAGCGCGCGGCGTGCGCCCTACTGGTGGGAGTAGCGGACCCGTCGCGCGGTAGGCTCAGGCCGCGCGCACGTGGCGCAGGAACCCGTCGACCTGGCTGCGCAGGCTGGCCGCCTGCGCCTTGAGCTCGCTCGCGGAGGACAGCACCTGGCTCGCCGTGGCGCCGGTGGCGAGCGCGGTCTCGCGGACTTGAACGACGCTTGCCGAGACGTCGCCCGTGCCCCGCGCGGCGGTATCGATGTTGCGCGCGAGCTCCTGACCCGCGACCGACTGCTGATCGACCGCCGAGGCGATCGACACCGCGGTCGCCTCGAGCTGCTGGATCTGCCCGGCGATGGCCTTCAACGCGCCCACGCTGGCACCGGTCGATTCCTGCATCGCGCGGATCTGCGCGGCCACCTCGTCGGTCGCCTTGCCGGTCTGCGCGGCGAGTTCCTTGACCTCGCTCGCGACCACCGCGAACCCGCGCCCGGCCTCGCCGCTGCGCGCCGCCTCGATCGAGGCGTTCAATGCGAGCAGATTGGTGCGCCGCGCGATCGAGCTGATGAGTTCGACGATCTCGCCGATCTGGTCGGCCGAACGGGCGAGCGCATGGACGGTACCGTCCGCCTGCTCGGCGGCGGTGGTCGCCTCGCGCGCGAGCCCGGCGGATTGCGCCGCCTGGCGGCTGATCTCGCCGATCGACATGGCGAACTCGTCGCTCGCCGCGGCGGCCGCGGCGACGCCGTGCGAGGCATCGTTCATCGAGTGCGCTACGAGATCGACCTGATTGGCCGACTGGTCCGCCGCCGCCGCCATCGAGCTCGCCGCGCGCTCGAGCTGGTCCGCAGCCGCGGCAACCGCGGCGACAACGTCGCCGACCTCGCGCTCGAAGCCCGCGGCGAGCTCGAGCAGCGCTCGTTGCTGCTGTTCGCGCGCCGCCTTGCGCTGCTCGAACATCTCGTCGAGCTTGTGGCCGGATTTCAGGAACACCTCGAACGCACGGGCGAGATCGCCGATCTCGTCGGTGCGATGGAGATACTGCACGGTGAATGCGCGGTCGCCGCTGGCGAGCCGCTTCATGTCGCCCGCGAGCCGGCGGATCGGCGCGGCCGTGTCGAGCAGCATGCGCCGCACGCCGACGACGGTCACGAACGCGGACAGTGTCCACAGCGCGCCGATCGCTGCCCGGGCGGCGCCCGCGGTGTCGTCGAGCATCGACAAGGCGATCGCCGCGATCGCGCTGAGGCCGACCAGCGGGCCCGCGCCCAGGAGAACGATCTTGCGCTCGAGGCTGATCGCGTTGAACCACCGCTTCAGGAAGTATCCCGCGGACTCGCGCCGGACCGTGCCGTCGCCCAGCGTGACGCTGGCGATCTCGTCGTGCAGCGTTTCGGCCTCGATCGATGTCATCGCGTTCATGCTGCCCTCGTCTCCACCGGCCGCCGGGGGCTGGCGGTCTTGCCTAGCTGAGCGGCGACTTCGTGCGCCGGCATCGCCTTGAAATAGAGCCAGCCCTGAATCTGGTCGCATCCCGCCGCGCGGACCAGGTCGGCCTGCTCCTCGGTTTCGACACCTTCGGCGGTCACGTCCATGTCCATCGCCCGGGCGACCGAGATGCTCGACAGCATCATCGCCCGGCTGCCGTTGTCCTGCTGGGCCTGCACCACCAGCGACCGATCGAGCTTCAGCTTCTCGAAGCGGAACTGACGCAGGAACCCGATCGAGGCGTAACCGGTGCCGAAATCGTCGAGCGCGATATTGACCCCGAACTGGCGAATGAGGTTGAGACTGCGCTCGGCGACGACCGGATCGAGCACCAGGCAGGTTTCGGTGATCTCGAGCTCGAGCCGCTCTGGAGGGAAGCCCGTGTCCTCGAGAATCTGGCCGAGCTGGATCGGAAATTCGGGGTTTCGCAGCTGCGCGGCTGACACGTTGACCGACAGCCTGATTCCATCCCAGGCCAGCGCGTCGCGGCACGAACGGTCCAGCACCCACAGGCCGATGGCGTTGATCAGGCCCGATTCCTCGGCCACCGGGATGAACACGTTGGGTCCGATCTTCTTGCCGTCGGCGCGCTCCCAGCGGACCAGCGACTCGATGGCGACGATCCGGCTGGTGCGCGCATCGACCAGCGGCTGATAGGCGACCGCGAACTCGCCGCGGGCGAGGGCGTCGCGCAGCTCGCTGTCGAGCTGGTGAGTGGCCTCGCGGCTGCGGTCGAACTCGTCCGAGAACCAGGTGCAGCGCATCTTGCCGCCGCGCTTGGAGGCGTACATCGCCACGTCGGCGCGCCGCAGCAGCTCCGATGACCCGTGGCCCTCGCCGCCGGGCGAGCGGGCCAACCCGACGCTGGCGCCGACCGGGATGCGCCGATCGGCGACGGGGATCGGCGCTCCGAGCCGGTCGATCAGCGTGCGGCAGATGCTTTCGAGGATGGTGGCCGCCAGCGGCCCGACCTTGAGCACCGCGAATTCGTCGCCGCCGAGGCGATAGGGCCGGGCTTCCTCGCCGCAGATTTCCAGCAGAACTTCGGCGCATTCGCGCAGTACCTGGTCGCCCACGACATGACCATAATGGTCGTTGACCAGCTTGAAGCCGTCGAGATCGATCAGCGCCACCGCGATCTCCTCGCCGGTCCGTGCGAGCCTCACGGCATCGTCGTGCAGTGCGCGCCGGTTGGGCAGGCCGCTCAAACTGTCGGTGCGGCTGAGGCCCTCGAGCCGGGTGACCTGGCGCAACCCGTAGCGGCCAAGCAACGCGACTGCCGCCGCATAGGCCGAGATCCCCGCGACGACCACCCATGCAAGCGGGATGCTGGGCATTCTCGCCCCGAGCACGAACAGCGCGGCAAAGCTGCCGAACAGCGCCGACAGGATCACCAGCGGCGCGAACACCAGCGCTTTGGCTCCGATGGTTTCGTGCCCGCGCATCGCTGCTACCCGTGCTCCCCCTTGCGCGTCCCCCACGCGTTCCGGAACGGCTTAGGTCAAGTCTGCCTAACGAAGCTTTAAGTGCCGGTTATCCTGCGCTCGGCCATCGGTTGCGGGGTCCCGGGCAGCCCCGGACCCCGGCGGTAGAGACCGCTGGTGTCGCACGCCGGCGCGAACGGGGTGGCGTGCCCGGCGGTGGATTCCCCGGCGCCGATCATCAGCCACCCGTCCGCCGAAACCGCGTCCCCCAAGCGCTCGAACGCGCGCGCGCGGTTGCCGCGGCCGAAGTAAAGCAGCACGTTGCGGCACAGGACCAGATCGAAGGATCCCGAGCCGGGAGGCGCGTCGAGCACATTGCGCTGCTCGAAGCGCACGCGGCGGGCGAGCTCGCGCCGAGGCTGCCAGCCGCGCGGCGTCTCGTCGAACCAGCGCAGCATCTGAACCACGCCGAGCCCGCGCTGGATTTCGAACTGCGAATAGCACCCGGCGCGCGCGGCGGCGACGGCTTTGGACGAGATGTCGGTGCCGAGGATGTCGATCCGCCAGCCGTCCCAGCGCTGTGCGTCCTCGGCGAACAGCATCGCCAGCGAGAGCGCCTCCTGTCCGGTCGAGCACCCGGCCGACCAGATGGCAAGGCGGCGGGTTGCAGCCCGTCGGGCGGCCAGATCGGGCAGCACCTCGCGCGCGAGCAGATCGAACATCATCCGGTCGCGGAAGAAATAGGTCTCGTTGTTCAGCAGCGCTTCGACCACCTCCTGCGCCAGGGTGGTCTCGCGCGGATCGGCAAGCAGGCACACGAGCTGGTCGAGGTTGCTGATCCCGCGCTCGCGGAACAGCCCGGCCAGCGCGGTCTGGATCCGCCAGCGGCGGCTGTCGGTGAGTTGCTGGCCGGTGCGCGCGAACAGCAGATCGGCGACGATCCGGTGCGAAATCTCGCTCATGCGCGAAGCGCCTCGCCCGCGCGGGCCAGCAGGGTCAGCCGGTGGGCGATCGCCTCGGGCGGCAACACCGCGGTGGCGAGGCCGGCTTCGGCCACCGCCCGCGGCATGCCCCAGACCGCGGCCGTCGCAGCGTCCTGCGCGAACAGGGTTCCGCCGGCGGCGACCAGCCTCGCCGCCCCGGTCGCGCCGTCGCGGCCCATGCCCGACAGGACTACGCCGACGGCGCCGCCCGCGGTTGCGTCGGCCAGCGTCTCGAACAGCGGGTCGACCGAAGGCGTGCATCCGCTGGCCACCGGGTGATGCGCCACGCCGGTCACCAGGCGGCCGGCGATCCGGCGCACGATCATGTGGCCGTCACCGGGCGCGACGAGGATTTCTCCGGCGACCAGCGGGGTGTCGGAACCGGCGACGCCGGCCGGCCGGCCCGATGCCAGCGCGAGCTGGCGGGCGAGGGTCGGCATGAAGCTTTCGGGCAGGTGCTGCACGACGAGAATCGGCAGCGAGAAGCGCTCGGGCAAGGCGCCCAGCAGCCGACACAGCGCGTGGATGCCCCCGGTCGACGCGCCGATTGCCACCGCCTGCGGCGCGCCGCCGCGGCCGATGCGATATGCGGGCTCCACCATGCGGGGCAGGCACGGCGTGGCTCGCGGGGCCGGGCGCGGCGCGAGCGCGCGGATCTTGCCGACCAGCGCGCGCGCGTAGCCGGCGTCGAATTCGCCCGACCGCGGCTTCAGCATCGTGTCGGCCGCGCCGATCGACAGCGCGGCGAGCGTCGCCTCCGCACCCTCCTCGGTGAGCGACGAGACCACCAGAACCTTCGCCCCGTGCGCCAGCTCGAGGATGCGCGGCAGCGCGCCGATCCCGCCGATTCCCGGCATCTCGAGGTCGAGCAGGATCACGTCGGCCGGGGTCTCCGCCAGCCGGGCGATCGCCATCTCGCCGGTGGTCGCCTTGGCCACGATCTCGAAGTCGGGCTCGCCCTCGATAATGCGCGAGAGCACGCTGCGCGCGACGAGCGAATCGTCGACCACCATCACCCTCACGCCCGCGCGGACAGGGGCCGCCAGAGGGCGGGCTCGGGTGGCGGTTTCGACCCCCCGGCTCATCGCCGTCTAGGCCAGGCCGACGAGCTGGAGCTTGATCTGCAGGGTTTCGTGGTCGAACGGCTTCATCACGTATTCGTCGGCCCCGGCGGTGATCGCCTGGCGGATGTGCGCCACATCGTTCTCGGTCGTGCAGAACACCACCTTGGGCCTGTCGCCGCCTTCGCGCTGACGCAGCTGGACGATGAACTCGATCCCGCTCATCACCGGCATGTTCCAGTCGAGCAGCACCATGTCGGGCATCGACGCCGCGCACCGCTCCAGCCCCTCGCGGCCGTTCTCCGCCTCGTCGACCGAGAAGCCCAGCGATTCGAGCATGTGGCGCGAGACCTTGCGGATCACCCGCGAGTCATCGACGACGAGACAGTGCTTCATGCGCGTGCGATCCGTTGTTGTCCGACCAACTTGAGTTGCAAGCTAGTCCGGCGGCGGTAAGCATCCCGTTAAGCGGCGAGCGCGGCTTGCCCTGACAGCAATGCCTCGAGCGACAGCACAAGCGCGGGGCCGCGCGCGGTCTCGACCAGCCCCTCGCTGGCGCTCTGCCAGCCGGCGCCGGCCTCCCCGGGAACCGCAAGCGGGGCGCCAACCATCTCGGCGACATCGTCGATCTCGCCCACTGCCAGTGCATAGCGGTGGCCGGCGTGATCGACGATCACGACCCGGGTCCCCGGGGCTGGTCGCGGCCCGGGAGCAAGTCCGAGCGCGCCGGCTGCGTCGATCACCGTGATGGTCGAGGATCGCAGCGCGCTGAGCCCGAGCACATGCGCGGGCGCCAGCGGCACCGGCACCAGGCTGCCGAGCTCGACCACCGACTGGACGTCGCTCGCGCGCAGCGCCGCGCGGCGCCCCTCGACGGTGAAGACGAGCACCAGGTCGGTCACGCCCCCCTCCCGGTGCGCAGCGCGGCGAGCCGTGTCAGCAGCCCCGCCCGGTCGTAGCGATACAGCAGGTCTCCCCTCGACTGTGCTATGCCTGGGTCGGCGGTGAGCGTGATCACCGGCGCGCCTCCCGGACCGGGTAACGGCGTCTGATCGGTAGCGATGGCTACGTCGGCCTCGCCCGCGTAGGTCTGGTCGACGACCACGTAGCCGGCGTTCTCGACCAGCGGCGCGAGAATGGCCTGCGCCCACGGATCGGCACCGGAAATCCGGCACACCGGCCGCCGCGCGGCCTGCACGGGCCCGACGAGGGAGGCGAACAGCCAGTGCGCGTCGATAAGATCGGCCGGCTGGCCGCCGATCAGCACGATGCCCTCGACCGTGCCGGGGCGCGTCGCGGGCGCGATGGCCTCGGGCAGCTCGACGGTGTCGACGATCCGGTCGAACGCGTAGGCGATCTCGCGGGTGCCGTCGCTCAGGCGCAGGATGTGGACCTGCTCTCCTCTCGGCGCGCCCAGTTCGGCGCCCGCCAGGGCAAAGAGCGCGTCGCCGATCACCGCTTGCGGACGTTCGCCGCCGAGGTCGATCGCGCCCGCTGGAATGCGCTCGATCCGCTGGATCAGCGAAAGCCGGATGGCCTTGCGCCGCCCGTCGAGGCCCACGAACAGCAACGCCGGCGTGCGCGCCCGCTCCGCCTCGACCAGCCCGCCGCCAGCGTTGCTGCGCACGCGGGCCTGGACGTCGCCGATCAGCCGGGCCTTGCGCGCGATGCCGGCGATATCGAGCATCAGCACGGGGTTGCCATCGTCGAGCAGCGTGCTCCCGGCGTACAGCCCGGTCGCCATGATCGCCGGGGCGAGCGGCTTGATCACCAGTTCCTCGTGATCGAGCACGCGCTCGCACGCGAGCGCGAACAGGTCTCCCCCGGCCAGCCGAAGCAGCACGAGGGTGCAGGCCTCGGGAGCGGGGGCATCGTCCACGCCGAGCATCGCCGCCAGCGAGACGCAGGCGATCCGCCGGCCGCGCACGGTCGCCAGCACGGCATCGCCCGCGCGGGCGAACTCGGTGGCGCCGGCCCGGCCGTGAACGATCTCCTCGACATACGAGCGGGGCAGGGCGAACAGCTGCCCGCCCGACCGCACGGTCAGCGAAGGAATGATGCTGAGCGTCAGCGGCAGGCTCAGCGTGAACCGGCTTCCTTCGCCCGGCGTGCTGTCGACTTCGATCGAGCCGCCAACCCGCTCGATATTCGCGCGCACCACGTCCATCCCCACACCGCGGCCCGATACCGCGGTGATCTGCGCAGCGGTCGATAGCCCGGGCTCGAAGATCAACGCGAGCGTATCGCGCTCGTCGATCGCGGCGGCCTCGGTCAACGAAAGCGCACCGGCCGCGACGGCCCGTTCGAGCAGCGCCTCGCCGTCGATCCCGCGGCCGTCGTCGGCGACCGCGAGCACGATGCGATTGCCGCTTTGCCGCGCGGAGATGCGCAGCGTGCCGACCTCGCGCTTGCCGACGGCAAGGCGCCGCTCGGCCGGCTCGATGCCGTGATCGATCGCGTTGCGAATGATGTGTGTCAGCGGATCGCGGATCATCTCGATCATCTCGCGGTCGAGTTCCACCTCGCCGCCCTCGAGCTCGATCGAGACCTGCTTGCCAAGTTCGGCCGCGAGGTCGCGGACCAGACGCGGAAGCGCGGCGTAGAGGTGCTCGATCCGCTGCATGCGCATCCGGGTGACCGCCTCGCGGACCCCGTCGAGGATCGTGTTGAGCCGCTCGAACGGCCCGTGGAGCGCGGCGTCGGCGTCGGCCTCGCGTACGCGGCGGGCAAGGTCGTTGCGTGCGAGGACCAGGTCGGACACACTCGCCATCACGTCGTCCAGCATCCCGACCGGCAGGCGCACCGTGCGCTGGCCTCCGCCCGCCGCGGTCGACCGGACCGCGGCCGGATCGGCCGCCTCACAAGACGGGGCCGCGGCGCTCTCGCCGAGTGCGGCGATCAGCGCGGCATCGTCGAGCTCGGGCAAGTCCGTGCCCGCCTCGATGGCGTCGGCGATGGCGCCGATCCGGTCGATAATTCCGAGCACGGCGGTGACAAGTTGCCGACTGGGCGCGCGGCGGCCGCTTCGCACCTCGGCGAGCGCGTCCTCGGCGGCATGGCTCAGCGCCTCCAGCCGCGGAAAGTCGAAGAACCCGCAGTTGCCCTTGACGGTGTGGACGAAGCGGAAGAGCGCGTCGAGGCGGCCGCGGTCGCCCGGGTCGGCCTCCCACGCGACGAGCTCGCCGCCGATCGCCACGAGCATCTCGCGCGTCTCGGCCAGGAATTCGGCGAGCAGTTCGTCCATCGATGCGTTCCGGTGCCCCTCGCCGGGCGCTATGCGGCAGCGATGGTTAATGACGGGTTCGCACCGGGGAGGGGTGCGGGCGTCGCTGGCGCGGCGGCCCGCCGTGCGGTAGAGGATGCGGAAACGCACAGCACAGGAGAGTCGGCATGGCCACCCAGCTCAAGCCTCGGATCGAATGCAGCGAAGCCGAATGGCAGGCGCGGCTGGATCTCGCGGCGTGCTACCGCATCTTCGATCATCTCGGCTGGTCGGAATCGATCTACAACCACATCAGCGTGAAAGTGCCGGGCGAGGACAACGCGTTCCTGATCAACCCGTTCGGCCTGCTTTACGACGAAGTGACCGCCTCGAACCTGGTCAAGATCGACATCGACGGCAACGTGCTCGCCGGCAATTATCCGGTGAACCAGGCGGGCTTCACCCAGCATGCCTATTTCCACCGGCATCTCGAATGGGCGCACGCGATCTGCCACCACCACACGACCGCCGGGATGGCGGTTTCGAGCCACAGCCGCGGGCTGCTGCCGATCAGCTTCTACGCCTGCAACTTCCAGGGGCAGATCGGCTATCACGATTTCGAAGGAGTGACCGTCCGGCCCGAAGAGGGCGAGCGACTGCTGCAGAACCTGGGCGGCAAGCGCATCCTGATGCTGCGCAACCACGGCCCGGTAATCATGGGCCGCACGATCCCGGAAATGTTCGTGCAGACCTGGGCGCTGCAGCGCGCGTGCGAGATCCAGGTGGCGGTGCTCAGCCAGGGCGAGCCGATCGCGGTCGAGCAGGACGTGATCGACGTCCACCAGCGCGACATCGGCATGGTCAACCTCCCCGGCGGCCCGGGCAAGGCCGACTTCGAAGCGTGGAAGCGCAAGATCGACCGCATCGACCGCTCGTGGCGCGACTGAGCGGCCGACCGCCCGGATGACCGCGCTCACCGTCAACGGGCGGCCAGTGCGCTTCGCCCTCGACCCCTCCACCCCGCTGCTGCACGCGCTGCGCGAGGCGGCCAATCTCACCGGCACCAAGTACGGCTGCGGCGACGGCGACTGCCACGCCTGCACCGTGATCGTCGACGGCGAGGCGCTGCGCAGCTGCCTGATCACCGTCGCCGAGGCCGAGGGCCGCTTCGTCACCACGATCGAGGGCCTGAGCCGCGACCGCAGCCACCCGGTGCAGCAGGCGCTGGTGGCCGAACAGGCGATCCAGTGCGGTTTCTGCACCCCGGGGATCGCAATGGCCGCAGCGGCGCTGCTCCAGCGCAACCCCGACCCGTCCGAGCAGGAGATCGAGGCGGCGCTGCCCCACTTGTGCCGTTGCGGCGTCTACCCCCGCCTGGTCCGTGCGGTCCAGCGCGCCGGTCGCGTGGCGCGGCGGGTCGAGACCATCAGCGCCGCGCCCGCCCCGGGGATCAGCCCCGAGGACGCTGCCCGCGCGGTGCCCGCGATGGACCCGGAGTGACGCCGCTCCGCTTCGCTACAGCTTGATCCGCACTCCCAGCCGCGCGTTCAACGGCTCGCCGGTCGAGATGTTGTTGTCGGTGTGCGCGCTCGGGAAGTAGCGCTCGTCGAACAGGTTTTCGACATTGAGCTGCAGCGCGATGCGCTCGCTCAGCGTCCAGAACGCCGCCGCGTCGACCCGCGTGAACGCCGGCAGCGTCACCGCGTTGCTGATCGTCGCGAAGCTTTTTGCCTGGTGCACGACCCCGAGCCCGAGGCCGAGCGCCGGACCGACATTGTAGCGGGTCCAGAGCGAGATCTGATCGCGCGGCAGTTGCGGCAGCTTGCGCCCGGCGGGCGCGGCCGAAGTGGTCGCGCGGATCTCGCCGGTCTGATGCGCGTAGCCGAGGCTCGCCTGCCAGCGCTCGGTGAGCTGCCCGGCGAGCTGCGCCTCGAAGCCCTGGGTGCGGGTGCGGCCGGTCTGGACCACCCGCGCGGGATTGGCGGGATCGGGCGCGCGGGTGTTGTCGCGGTCAAGCTGGTAGATCGCGGCGCTCAGCGCGAGGCCTTCGCGGGGCTCCCACTTCAATCCGGCCTCGAGGTTCTCGAACACCTCGGGGGCGAGGGTGGCGGTGGTCGCGTCGAGCGAGAGGAACTGGTCGCCGGCCTGCGGCAGGAAGCTCTTCGAATAGCTGGCGTAGAGCGAGGTGTTGGCTGCCGGCTTGGCGATCACCCCCAGGCGCGGGGACCACTTGCCGTCCCGCCGAGCGACAGCGGCGCCGTTGATGAGATCGATGGTGCGAAGATCGAACTCGTCGTAGCGAATGCCGGCAACAATTTCGAAGCGCTCGCCGAGCGCGATCTGGTCCTGCAGGTAGGCGGAGCGCACCGCGAGGCGTGAGGTTCGGTTGTTGGCCAGCGGGGTGAGCGAGACCGCCGGCACCGCGATGCGTTCGGCCAGCGGCACGACCGCCCGCCGCCCGCCGTTGATGCCGCCGGCAAACAGCACGTTGCGGCGGTTGTTGTCGCTGTCCTGGTCGGCGTATTCGGCGCCCGCGAGCAGCGTATGCCCGACCGGTCCGGTGGTCCCGGTCCAGACGAGATTGGCCTGCGCGATGAGGTTCTGCCGCTGGGTGCCGTCGGCGTAGCCCTCGAGCGAGGCGGTGGTTGGGGTCGAACCGACCGGATAGACGTTGGCGTAAAACTTGTCGCTGTCGGTGAACAGAACGGTCGCGTTGGCGGCGAGCCCGTCGGCGAGATCGGCGTCAACCCGGGCGCGGGCGTTGTGGGCCTTCACCCGGCTGTGATTGAACCCCTCCTTGCCGAAGAACGTCTCGTCGAAACCGCTGACCGGGCGTCCGGCGAAC
Source organism: Tsuneonella sp. (assembly GCA_043427735.1). Taxonomy (GTDB): domain Bacteria; phylum Pseudomonadota; class Alphaproteobacteria; order Sphingomonadales; family Sphingomonadaceae; genus Tsuneonella. The sequence goes on from JBHWTG010000106.1 coordinate 12,082, forward strand.
GCGGGAACTCCGCGGTCGGTCACCCGCTCGTCGTCGTCGTAGGAGTAGCCGAGCGTCAGCCGCGCGGCGTCGCCGAGGTCGGCCGACACTGTCGGGCTGACGCCGACGAAGCGGCCGCCGAACGCCTGGCGGTGGTTATCGAGTTCCTCGTAGATCGCGTTGAGCCGGCCGGCGAGCGCGCCCCCGAGCGGACCGTTCGCGTCGAGCGCCAAGTGATACGCGCCGAAGCTGTCGACCGAGGCCGAGCCATGGGCAAACGTCTCCGCCGGATCGGCGGCCTTGCTCACCCGGTTGATCACCCCACCGCCGCCCCCGCGGCCGAAGATCATCGCGTTCGGACCCTTGAGCACCTCGATGAGCTCGATGTTGTAGAGCGGGCGGTAATACTGCGTATCGTCGCGCAGGCCGTCGAGGAAGAAGTCGGCGGTGGTGTTCTGGCCGCGCAAGGTGACCTGGTCGCGGTGGCCCTCGCCCTGGCCCAGCACCACGCCGGGGACGTAGCGCAGCGCGTCGTTGAGCTGCTGGACGGCCTGGTCGTCGAGCTGGTCGCGGCCGATTGCAGTGATCGCCTGCGGGGTGTCGAGCCACGGGGTGGGGGTCTTGGTCGCGGTCGAGCCGTCGCCAACGCCGTAGCCGTCGTGATGACCGGTGACGACGATCTGGCCGCTTGTCTGATCTGCCGCTTCATCCGCTTCCGCCAAGTCGCGAGCCAGGCTGCCGGTGCCTGAAGCGAGCGCAATCAGGCTGACGAACGTGAGTGAAACCGGACGATAGAACATTGGACCCCCTTTGCGAGTAATTCGCAGGCGCCTTATTGCGAATCATTCTCGTTTGCAAAGCGGAAATGCGGCTTGTCGAAATTTGCCGTGCCGCATCGGCATCGCTAGGTGAGCAGCGATGAAGGCGACCATCTGGCACAACCCGCTGTGCGGCAAATCGCGCGCCACGCTCGCCCTGCTCGAGGCGCGGCCCGGGCTCGACCTCACAGTGATCGAGTATCTCGTGCATCCGCCCACCCGCGAGAAGCTGGCGCAGTTGTACCGCACCGCCGCGATCGCCCCGCGCGATGCGGTGCGAACCTACATGACCGATGCCGTCGGGCGCGGGCTGACCGAGGCGGAGGACGATGTCGTGCTCGACGCGATGGTCGCCGAACCGAAGCTGATCGAGCGGCCGCTGGTGGAGACCGCCAAAGGGGTGCGCCTGTGCCGGCCGCCCGAGCGAGTGCTCGATATCCTTTAGCTGCCCCTAGCGCGGCCGCGGCGCATCGAGCGCTTCGTCGGGGTCGAGAGCGATCCAGCCATGAACGAACACCGCCGCGCAGAGCCCGCAGATGGTGACGAAGCCGATCGTCTCGTGATGGCCGTAGAGCCACACGCCGAGCGCGGGGGCGACGATGTACGCGGCGCCGTTGATCGAGGCGACGATGCCGCCGATCTGGCCCTGCTCGGCGCGCGTGACCGCGAGCGAAGCCCCCGCGGTAAAGCCGGGGCGGTAAAGACCGAAACCGAGCGAAGCGATCGCCATCCCCACCGCCATCGCGTGCAGGTCTCGCGCGACGGCGAACACCGCGATGCCGACCAGCGCCATCGCCATCCCCCATAGCGTCGAGGCGCGGGGCCCGAGCTTGAGCATCGGGATGAGGCCCCATTGTGCGAGCAGGGTGGCGATCGCGCCGCACATCAGCACCAGCCCGATCGGCCCGGTCCCGGCGTTGGGATCGCCGCGCAGGCCCAGCCGGTCGAGAATGAAGAAGCCGACGATGCCGAGGAACGCCGCCTGCGCGTGCCCGCCGACGAGGCCGGCGACGAGCCACGGCCGTAGCCGGCGGTCGCGCCACGACAGGTGGGGAATCGCCCCGCCAACCCCGTCGTCCTCGTCGCGCTCTTCCACCCGGGGGTTCGAATTGGCGCTGAACGGCGCGGCGACCACCTCGCCGCGCGCGGCGAATTGCGGATCGTCGTCGGGCAAGCTGGCCCTCAGCGCGATGAGCACCAGCACTCCGGCGAGGGCGAAAGCGAAAAACGGCCCGACCAGGCCGGTCGCGGGGAACACCAGCAGCGGGGCGAGCGCCGGGCCGATCACGGTGCCGAGCCCGAAGCTCGATGCGATCAGCGCCATCGCCTTGGTCCGCTCGGCCCGCGGCGTACGGCTGGCGACATAGGCCTGCACCGCCGGCGGCGCGGCCGAGCCGAACCCGCCGTAGAGGCTGCGCGCGGCGGCGAACAGCAGCAGCGTCCACAGCGCGGGGAGCGCGCCGGCAAGGCCGAACAGCAGCACCGTGCCGCACAGCGCGAAGCTGGCGATGAACCCCACGAGACCCAGCGCCATCATCGCCTTGCGTCCGCGGCGGTCTGACCGGCGAGCCCACAAGGGGGCGCAGATGACCCACAGCAGCGCCGACCAGGTATAGGCGAGGCTGATCCACACGTCGGCCACGCCCAGCTCGGTGCCGATCGAGGGCATCACCGATTGCATCGCGGTGTTGCCCGCCGCGGTCGTCAGCATGACCATGAACAGCAGCGCCAGCCGTTCGCGCGAGATGGGCTTGCGCGGCGCTTCGATCGCGATCGGCCCGGGGTCGGTCTCGGCCATGGTCGGCGGGCTAGCCGCGGTGCGCCGCCCTTGCAATCGGTTCGCTAAGCTGCCAGTCCCGCCGCCTTGAATCGGCCCTGCTCAGGGTGCCAGACAGGGCGCAAAGCTTGACCAATCCGAACGAGATGGCGCTGGACCGCGGCGAAAGCCTCGGCCAGCGACTGAGCCGGTTCTTCGGCCAGTGGGGCGTGTTCTTCCGCGGCTTCATCGAGCATCCCAAGATGGTCGGCTCGATCATCCCCTCCTCGGGCTTCACCATCGACAAGATGCTGGCCCCGGTGAAATGGGACGAATGCCGCCTGTTCGTCGAATACGGCCCGGGCGTGGGCACGTTCTGCCGACCGGTGCTCGAGCGGCTGCGGCGCGACGGCACGCTGATCGTGATCGATACCAACCCGCTTTACATCGACTACCTCAAGAAGACGATTCCCGACGGGCGCTTCCACGCCGTGCTGGGCTCGGCAGCGGAGGTCGAGGAGATCGTCCGCGCGCACGGTTTCGATCATGCCGATTACGTGCTGTCGGGCCTGCCGTTCTCGACCCTGCCCGACGGCGTGGGGCCGGAGATCGCCGCCGCCACGCACCGCGTGCTGCGGCCGGGCGGGGCGTTCCTCGTGTACCAGTTCAGCGCCGCGGCGCGCGACTTCATGGCGCGGCACTTCGCCCGCATCGACAGCGGGTTCGAAGCCCTGAACGTGCTCCCCTGCCGCCTGTTCTGGGGCTGGAAGGACTAGCCCCGCCCCGAGGAGCGACATCGGTCTCCGGTCGGGCCCAGGTCGCCCTTGCCGATAGTGCCGCTGGCCATCTCGAGCATGCGGTCGAGGCTCTTCTTCGCGGCGAGACGCAGCGGCTCGGCGATCTCGATCCGCGGCTGGAGGTCGCGCAGCGCCGTGTAAAGCTTCTCGAGCGTGTTCAAGGCCATGTACGGGCACACGTTGCATGAACAGTTGCCGTCTGCCCCCGGCGCGCCGATGAAGCGCTTGTTCGGCAGCGCCAGCTCCATCTGGTGGATGATATGCGGCTCGGTGGCGACGATCAGCGTGTCGCCTTCGAAGGTCTTGGCGAACTGGAGGATGCCGCTGGTCGAGCCAACGTAGTCGGCGTGGTCGACGATCGTCGGCGGACATTCGGGGTGCGCCGCGACCGGCGCATCGGGGTGCTGCGCCTTGAGCTTCAGAAGCTCGGTCTCGCTGAACGCCTCGTGGACGATGCACACGCCGGGCCACAGCAGCATCTCGCGCCCGAACTTGCGGCTGAGGTAGCCGCCCAGATGCCGGTCGGGACCGAAGATGATCTTCTGCTCGGGCGGAATCTGGCTGATGATCGTCTCGGCCGACGAACTGGTGACGATGATGTCGGAGAGCGCCTTCACCTCGATCGACGAGTTGATGTAGGTCAGCGCGATGTGATCGGGGTGCGCCTCGCGGAAGGCCCTGAACTTCTCCGGCGGACACGAATCCTCGAGGCTGCAGCCCGCGTCCATGTCGGGCAGCACGACGATCTTGTCCGGCGAGAGGATCTTGGCGGTGTCGGCCATGAACTTGACCCCGCAGAACGCGATCACGTCGGCGTCGGTCTCGGCCGCCTTGCGGCTCAATTCGAGCGAATCGCCCACGAAGTCGGCGATGTCCTGAATCTGCGGCACCTGGTAGTAATGCGCCAAAATCACCGCGTTGCGCTCACGCCGGAGGCGGTCGATCTCGGCGAGGAGGTCGGCGCCGGCGAGCGGCATGCGGGATTGGTCGGTCATCGTGATCCTCGAAGGTCGGGCGCCGCGCCGTCGCGCCGCTCACCCGAGATAGGCACCGTTCGGCACGGCGGCAATGGCGGGGGACGCCGGGGGGCGGGCCTTGCGGCAGCGGGTGCGAGGATAGCGCTTCATCGGCAAGGTTGACGCAGATTGCGCGCGGGTAGGAAAATGAAATCGCCCCAGCCGGCGACCTTGCCCGCGTGCTACATCGTGAAGCCGGGCGGCAGGAACGCCTCGATCGGCCGCTCGGCGCCCGGGCTGCCTGCGACCACGGCTTCGGTCAACGCATAGCCCAGCGGGCTGTAGGCGAGCACCATCGATAGGGCGAAAGTGGCCACATAGATTCCGGTGCCCCACAGATACGCCGGATGCACCCGGCCGTTGCGGCGCTTGTCGGCGAGCATCGCGATCGCCGGAAAGACCAGCGTCGCGACAAAGTCGATTTCCCAGGCGTAGGGTATCAGCAGCGGCCCGGGGAGCAGCCGCCCGAGCCCCGGGCCGGTCAGCACCGCCAGCGAGACCAGCATCAGCCGGCGATGCCAGCCGGTGTGCCGGCGCCGGCGCAGCGCCCACAGCGCCAGTCCGCCGAAGCACAGCAGCAGCATCACGTTGCTGACGAGGAACTCGTTGACGTCGAAGAAGAACGGCCCGCCGTTGCGCCGCGCCACGAACACCATGATGCCGATCCCCGCGGCGACCATCAGCGGCACCCACAGGTATCCGGCCTTGCCGAGCTGGATGTGGAGCGCGCGGCGGCCGGTGGCGATGGTCGCGGCCTGCGCTACCACCAACGCCAGCCAGCCCATGAAGATGACCGCGTGCAGATGATAGAGCAGCGGCACGGCGAAGGTCGATCGGCCCATCGCCAGGTTGAACGCGAACCCGGCGACGATCGTCGCCGCCATCGCCAGCGTCATGATCAGAAAGAAGCGGCGCTCGCGCTGCTCGCCGGAAACCGGCCTGTCGGCCGGTGCGATCGTGGCCATCGAAATCCTCCCGACGACCCGGAAGGGAGTTAGCAGATCGCGCCGCGCAAGAAAACTCAGCCGGCCGGCTTCTCCCCTTCGAACCGCACGGTCACCTTGGCGTTGCGGTATCCGGCGACCTGCAGCGGGATCGCGAGGTTCTGGCGGATCGCCTGCTTGGCTGCATCGCGGGCCATCGTCAGGACTTGCGGGTTCTTGGCGAAGGCCGCGGCCTTGCGCTCGGCCTGGAGCGAGTTGTTGCGCGACAGATCGCGCTGCGCGGTCGCCGTCACCCAGGTGCCCTCGGTGAACACCCGCGCGGCGCCTTCGTCGAGGTTGGGACGGCTGATGCGCAGCGGCGGCAGGACCACGCTCAGCGTCTCGCTCGCCGGATCCCACGCGAATGCGTCGCGGTCCATGCTGGCGAGGTCGAGGCGGTAGGTGACGGTGGCCGGAATGATCGTCGCCTGGCGGCTCTTGAGCAGATCGACGCCAAGCACGCCGCGGCTGTCGGTGCTCTCGGCGACAACCTCGAACCGGCTCGAGAACACCTGCAGCGAGTTCTGCTTCTCGAACGCAAGCATCGCGCTGCCGACGGGATCGCCTTCCTCCGTATGGATGAACGCGCGCCAGAACAGCCAGGCGACCGCCGCCAGCAGGAGAACGACGATGATCCACGGAACCGCCTGGATGCGGGCGAGGGGGCGCTCGTCGACGATCGGCTCGCGCACGGCGGGGCGGTCGCGCGTCTCTTCTAGTGTGCGGTCCATATCTCTCCCGAACGGCCGGCGAGGCCGCGGCGTTCCAGATCGATCAGGTGCGCGGTGACGCTCATCTCGGCCGCGCCGGCGAGCCGCGGGTCGAGCCCCTTGTACATGCGCGGGACGAAGTCGGCCGCGCGCATGGGCCCTTGCGCCAGGGAGCGGACGATCTGGTTCTCGCGCTGGCGGCGGTGGCCGATCATCCCCCGCACGAGCTGGCGCGGGTTGTCGATCTGCGGGCCGTGCGCCGGGTAGTAGACCCGGTCGCCGCCTTCGCCGGCACGCGCGTAGAGCGTGTCGAGACTGGCCATGTAGGCGGCCATGTCGCCGTCGGGCGGCACGACCACGCTGGTCGACCAGCCCATCACGTGGTCGCCGGTGAACAGCGCGCCCGATTCCTCGAGCGCGAAGCACAAGTGGTTCGAGGTATGCCCGGGGGTGTGGACCGCGGTGAGCGTCCAGCCGGGGCCGGTCATCGCCTCGCCGTCCTCCATCACCCGGTCGGGCGCGTAAGTGCGGTCGAACGCGGCGTCGGCGCGCGGGCCCCACGAAGCCAGCAGATCATCGTCGAGCACCAGCGGCGCGCAGCCGACGATCGGCGCGCCGGTCGCCTCGGCGAGCGGGCGCGCCGCGGGCGAGTGATCGCGGTGGGTGTGGGTGCACATGATCGCGGCGACTTGCGCCCCGCCGATCGCGGCGGTCAGCGCCGCGAGATGCACGGGCTCGTCGGGCCCCGGGTCGATTACCGCGATTCTGTCCTCGGCTCCGACGAGGTAGGTCTGCGTGCCGGTGTACGTGTAGGGCGAGGGATTGGGCGCAAGCACGCGGCGCACCAGCGGCTCGAGTCGCTCGCTCGCGCCGGTCGGCCAGGGCTTGGGGGGCGGGCCTGCCATCGGCCCGCATATGGGGAGTCCGGCGCGCGCTGTCGAGAACGCGCGATGCCCCCGCCCGGGGCGGGTTCGCGCAGAGCCCGCGGAGGACGCAGAGGTCGCGGAGACTGTGGTCGCGACGAAGCCGCATTCCATCTGCGGGCGTCGAGAGGACTGCCTGCGGCGCGCTCGACACCTCTGCGAGCTCTGCGGTCTTCTTCTCCGCGCCTCCGCGCGAAACCGAATGAGGGCACCCCCATCTCGACTTCGCGCCGGCGCAAAGGCAGGTAGCGCGCATGGGAGACCACATCCTCGTTCTCGATTCCGGCACCACCTCGACCCGCGCGATCGCGTTCGACCTTGCCGGCAAGGTCGCCGGGCAAGCGCAGCGGCCGATCACGCAGCACTACCCGCGGCCCGGGTGGGTCGAGCACGACGCGAGCGAGATCTGGCAGGCGACGCTTGCCTGCGCGCAGGAGGTCGCGCGAGCTCTGGGGGTGGAGCGGATCGCCGCGATCGGCATCGCCAACCAGCGCGAGACAGTGGTCGCGTGGGACCGCGAGAGCGGCGAGCCGGTGGCCCGCGCGATCGTCTGGCAGGATCGCCGCACCGCCGATTTCTGCGCCGAGCTCAGGGCGGCCGGGCACGAGGAGGAGGTCCAGCGCCGCACCGGGTTGCTGCTCGATCCGTATTTCTCGGGCACCAAGATGCGCTGGCTGCTCGAGCACGACGGCCAGGTGCGCGCCGCGGCCGAGGCCGGGCGGCTGGCGCTCGGCACGGTCGAAAGCTGGCTGGTGTGGAAGCTGTCGAGCGGCGCGCACCTGACCGACGCCTCGAACGCCAGCCGCACGCTGCTGCTGCCGCTCGAGGGCGCGCAGTTCGACGAGGGGCTGTGCGATCTTTTCGGCGTGTCGCGCGGCGCGCTGGCGCAAGTGGTCGATACGCAAGGGGCGCTGGCCGAGACCGTGCTGCTTGGCGCGCGGCTGCCGATCGCCGGGCTCGCCGGCGACCAGCAGGCGGCGACCATCGGCCAGTGCTGCTTCGCGCCGGGCGAGACCAAGTCCACCTACGGCACCGGGGCGTTCGTGCTGACCAACATGGGCGCCGCGATCCCGCGCTCGCGCCACCGGCTGCTCGGCACGGTGTTGATGCAGGCGGGGGGGCAGCGGACGTACGCTATCGAAGGCTCGGTGTTCGTCGCCGGCAGCCTGGTCCAGTGGCTGCGCGATTCGCTCGGGCTCATCACCAGCGCGGCGGAAACCGAGGCGTTGGCCCGCTCGGTCGAGGACAGCGCCGGAGTGACCATCGTGCCCGCGCTGTCCGGGCTCGGGGCGCCGCACTGGAACGCCGCCGCGCGCGGGGTGGTGACCGGCCTCAGCTTCGCCGCCGGCAAGGCGCACATCGCCCGTGCGGCGCTTGAGGCAATGGCGCACCAGACGCACGATCTGGCGCGGGCCTTTGCCGCCGACGGGGCCCCGTGGGCCCGCCTCAAGATCGACGGCGGGATGAGCGCCAACGACTGGATGGCGCAAGACCTTGCCGACATGCTCGCTGTGCCGGTCGAGCGGCCCGACATGGTCGAGACGACGGCATTGGGCGCGGCGATGCTGGCGGCGGTCGGGGTCGGCCTGTTCGCCTCGCTCGAGGAGGCGGGCCGCGCGATGCGCGGCGCGGTGCGGCGGTTCGAGCCGGCGGCAGATCAGGGCACGCGCGAGGACCGGATGGCGCGCTGGCGCCGCGCGCTGGCGGCGGTCTAGCCGCCGCCGAACTCGCGGCCGAGCCGCTCGCGCAGGCGATGGACCGCGCCGGGCCGGACCGCGAAGCGATCGCGCCAAGCGGCGTCGAGCCGGGCGATGCGCCGGTGGAACGCCTCGGTCTCGGCGATCAGAGCGCAGGTTTCAGGCCGCAGCAGCACGAGCTGCTCGGGATCGGCCGGTCGGTCGGGGGGCAACACGCCGTGCCGGCGCAGCTGGAACTCGCTGAGCTCGCCGCCGAAATAAGCGCGGTGGTTGAGCAGCCAGGCGAGCACGTGCATCATCCGCGTGGTCGTGCGCAGCCCTTCGACCGACAGCGCGATCCGCACCAGGTCCTCGCTTCCGGCGCGCGCCGGGCTGAGGTCGAACGCCGCGCGCACTTCGTCGGCGAGCACCAGCGCTTCGCAATAGAGCGTCTCGATGATCGGCTGATTGATGTCGCTCGGGCTCGTCATGCGGGCTCATCCGCTATCCGCGCCCCGGACCGTCTGCCACCTTGGTAAGCAAACTATCCCGTGTCAATTTCCGCCCGTCCCACGGCGGCACGGTTTCTCTCAGGTTCGACGGACGATGGGCCGATCGCAAGCGCGAACGCGCGCCGCGCCCGCGCTTCAGGCGCGCAAATCATGCGATGATGTCGGGCAGCAGCTGGTCCTCGACCACGGCGATCTGGTCCTTGAGCTTGAGCTTGCGCTTCTTCAGCCGGGCGATCTGAAGCTGATCGGTCGAGCCCGCGGCGCTCAGCGCCTCGATCGCCGCGTCGAGATCGCGGTGCTCGGTGCGCAGCATCGCCAACAGCTTCTTCAGTTCCTGCTCGGTCAACCCGCTTCCGCCCTCACCGTCCGCCGCCGGAATCGTCTCGTCGCGCCCCGCCCGGCGGCCCGTCGATTAGGCATTCGTGAGGGGTTCGCAAGGTATGATTCTTGTGGTTCACTCCCATTTCGCGGCTCGTGCCCGCGGACGGCACGAGTCGCTTTCTGGTCGCCACCTGAAAGGAGACAACGATGCTGTCATCGTCCCATGCCAACGCTCTGGAATCCAAGCACGCCGGGCTCGAAGCCCGCCTGCGCGAGGAGCTGAGCCGGCCTGCACCGGACGCCGGGACGATCCAACAACTCAAGAAAGCCAAGCTCCGCATCAAGGAAGAGCTGAGCACCATCTGATCGCGCGGCCCCGGAGCGCCGGGGGCTCGCAAACAGATC
>JBHWTG010000107.1:0-2623 GCA_043427735.1 Tsuneonella sp.
TCTCTCCCCTCCGCCGGCGGTCGACTGGGCCGAGCTGGTCGATCGGATCGAGCGCGAGGCGGGCGCGCTGCACCTCGCCTCGCGGCTGCGGATGCAGGTCCGCCCGGTCGAGATCGCGGGCAAGCGCCTCGTCTACGCCCAGGCGCCCGGGTTCACCGAGGATCTTGCGGCCGAGCTGCGCCAGGCGTTGCTCGATCTTACCGGCAGCCGCTGGCAGGTCGAGCGGGTCGAGGCCGGCGGCGAGCCGACGCTGGTCGAACGCGAGGCGGCGGCCAGGGCCGAAGCCGAGGCGAAGCTGCGCGCGCACCCGCTGGTCGAGGCCGCGCTGGCCGCTTTCCCCGATGCCGAGTTCGTCCGCGAAGAGGACAGCTCGGGCGCACCCCCATGGAGACGCAACGCATGAAATCGATGGAAGAGATGCTCGCCGCGGCGCAGAAGGCGGCCGAGACGATCCAGCAGCAGATGGGCGACGCCCAGGCCAAGCTCGACAGTCTCGAGGTCGAAGGGGCCGCCGGCGGCGGGCTCGTGCGCATCCGCGCGACCGCCAAGGGCCGCATCCTGTCGGTCTCGATCGACGACAGCCTGATCGTCCCGCAGGACAAGCAGATCCTCGAGGACCTGATCACCGCCGCGTTCAACGACGCGCGCGCCAAGGCCGACCGCGTCGCGGGCGACGAAATGGCCAAGATCCAGTCCGGCATGGGCCTGCCAGCGGGGCTGAACATCCCTGGTTTCGGGTGACACGGTAAACGCCGCATTAAGCGGGGCTGCGGGTTCGTTCGGATAGGAACCGCCGGCTATTCGCGGCATTGTTCCGCACGATGGCACGGATGGGTTCCCTCGCGGTGCTTGGCAGCCTGATCGCCGCGGCGATACCGGCCGCGGCCCGCGCGGACAGCGCCTCGTCGACGATCGCGGTGTCGCTGGTCGTCGAGCCGTCGTGCCGGGTATCGGCCACCCCGATGGCTTTCGCCGGGCGCGCGGGAGAGACGATGGACGCGACGTCCCGGATCGAAGTCGCCTGCGCCGGCGACACGCCCGTCTCGGTACGGCTCGACGGCGGGCGCCACGCCGACGGCGGCGGGCGCCGCCTGGCGGGCGATGCCGGCCATGTCGCGTACCAGGTCTACACCGATCCCGCGCGGTCGAGCGCGTGGGACCCCGGCCGGCCGCTGACCGGAACCGCGGGCACCGCGCCGCTGTCGCTCGCCGCCTACGGCCGCGTCGGGGCCGCCGCCACGCTCGCTGCGGCGGCGGGCGATTACCGCGACACGATCACCATCTCGGTCGATTTCTGAACCGGCGGCCGGCCGAGCGAACGCCGCCGCGATCGAAGGCGAGCGCTTGATGGCACCGTCTCAATCGTAGCTGACGATCTCCCATTCGATCCGGTCCCAATCGAAGAAATAGAACGAGCGCGGACCCGGCTGGTAGTGCGAGTGGCTGAAGGGCTCGAGCCCGGCAGCGGTCACCACCGCTTCAGCGGCGGCGAGATCGTCGACGGCGATGGCGATGTGGTTCATCGGCGCACCTTTGGCGAAGGCGCCCGCGACTTGCTCGTTGGTGTAGAGCGCCACGTACGCCCGGTCGGACCCGCAGTGGATCGTGTAGCCGCCGTTCATCGCGGGGCCTTCCCACCGGCGTCGCCAGCCGGCAAGTCGGCCCAGCAGATCGGCAGTCCGCCGGGGATCGGACACCGAGATGTTCACATGTTCGAGGGAACCGGTCAGCATGGAGGACACCTTGTCTCAGCCGCGGAGCGAATCGTCCGCTTGGCCTTGATGCAACCTCAAGCTAACTTGAGGTCAAGGAGTTTTGCGATGCCATTGCGATCGACCGACCTCTTGACCATCGGCGAGCTCGCCCGGCGCACGGGCCTCAGCGTCTCGGCGATCCGCTATTACGAGGCGCGCGGTCTGGTCGAGCCCGTCCGCAGCGGCGGCAACCAGCGGCGCTTTCCCCGCGGAGACATCCGCCGGTTGTCGTTCGTGCTGATCGCGCAGACGCTCGGGCTGTCGCTGGCCGAGATCGAGGCCGAGCTGTCGCGCCTGCCGCACGGTCGCAATCCCACCGCGGCGGACTGGCAGCGGATCAGCCGCGGCGTGCGTGCGGCGATCGACGCGAAAATCGCCACGCTCGAACAGACCCGCGCCGATCTCGACGGGTGCATCGGCTGCGGCTGCCTGAGCCTGAGGAAATGCCGGCTCTACAATCCGCACGACCGGTGGGGCGAGAACGGCAGCGGGCCGCGCGTCCTGCGCCCGGGTTCATCGGCTTGAGGATGGCGTCGAGACCGGGCCGCCCGCAAGAGCCGTCGATGCCCGGTCGCGGAGCGAGGCCTTGCGAGGCTGCGTCGCGATCTAGCGCGCGCCGAAAGTCCAGCCTTCGGTGCGTGCGATCTGCGGGGTCATCGCCGGCGGTGCCCAGTACTCCGGCCGATGCGCCACGCCGCGCAGCCAGGCGGCGGCGAGCAGGGCGTCGGAGCGATGATCGTCGATCGGGCCGCGTCCGCGCACCGGTTTGCTGCCGAGCGTCGCGAGCGCCTCGTTGAGCTCGGCATACGAGCGCAGCTTGCTCCGCGCGGCGGTTCGGCCGGCGGCGATCGCGGCGATCGTGGTACACC
>JBHWTG010000108.1:0-8379 GCA_043427735.1 Tsuneonella sp.
CCTGTCCGCTTCTGGGGCGACGACCTCGCCGCGGCCGACCCGGCGGTCGCGCAGGCGATCGCCGACGAGCTCGATCGCCAGCGCAACCGGATCGAGCTGATCGCGAGCGAGAACATCACCAGCCGCGCGGTGCTCGAGGCGACCGGATCGGTTTTCACCAACAAGTACGCCGAGGGCTATCCGGGCAAGCGCTACTACGGCGGGTGCGAACACGCCGACGTGGTCGAGAACCTGGCGATCGAGCGGGCGAAGCAGCTTTTCGGCTGCGCGTTCGCCAACGTCCAGCCCAACAGCGGCAGCCAGATGAACCAGGCGGTGTTCCTCGCGCTGCTGCAGCCGGGCGAGACGTTCATGGGGCTCGACCTCAACTCGGGCGGGCACCTTACCCACGGTTCGCCGGTCAACCTGAGCGGCAAGTGGTTCAATCCGGTCAGCTACGGCGTGCGCCGCGAGGACGAGTTGATCGACATGGACGAAGTCGCCGCCACCGCGCGGGCGCACAAGCCCAAGCTGATCATCGCCGGCGGCACCGCTTATTCGCGGGTGTGGGACTGGCAAGCCTTCCGCCGCATCGCCGACGAGGTTGGCGCCTATCTGCTGGTCGACATGAGCCATATCGCCGGCCTCGTCGCCGGCGGCGCGCACCCCTCCCCGGTGCCGCACGCGCACGTCGTCACCACGACCACGCACAAGTCGCTGCGGGGCCCTCGCTCGGGCGTCATCCTGTGGAACGACGAGGCGCTGACCAAGCCGCTCAACATGGCGGTGTTCCCGGGCCTCCAGGGCGGCCCGCTGATGCATGTCGTCGCGGCCAAGGCGGTCGCCTTTGGCGAGGCGCTGCGACCCGATTTCGCGGACTATGCGCACCGGATCGTCGACAACGCCCGCGCGCTCGCTGCCGGGGTCGAGGCGGGCGGTCTCAGGGTCGTGTCGGGGGGCACCGACAACCATTCGATGCTGGTCGATCTCACCCCCAAGGGAGTCACCGGCAAGGCCGCCGAGCACGGGCTCGACCGCGCCTGGCTCACCTGCAACAAGAACGGCATTCCCTACGATACGCGCAGCCCGTTCGTCACCAGCGGCATCCGCCTCGGCACCCCGGCGGGCACCACCCGCGGCTTCGGGCCGGACGAGTTCCGCGCCATCGGCGGCCTGATCGCCGAAGTTGTCGACGGCCTCAGCCGCAACGCACCCGAAGGAGACGCGCAAGTGGAACAGAGCGTGCGGCGGCGCGTAAGCGAATTGTGCGAAAAGTTTCCCGTCTATCCCGGAAGGAAGTGACCATGGTGGATCCGAACAACAACCTCGGCGGCGGCCCCAAGCAGGACTGGGTGGCCGACATCAAGACCGAGGTCAGCGGCATGGCCAAGGAGGGCATGCATCACCCCTCGACCAAGCCGGTGCTCGCCGGCGCGGCGATCGGCGGCGTGGCCGCGCTGCTGTTGCCGTTCGTCTCGATCCCCTTGGGAATCGCCGCCGGCACGGGCATCGCGCTCTACAACCGCATCAAGAAGTAGCCGGGCGGGCGGATGCGCTGTCCGTTCTGCGCGCACGAGGATTCGCAGGTCAAGGACAGCCGCCCCGCCGAAGACGGCGCTGCGATCCGCCGCCGCCGCCAGTGCGACGGCTGCGGGGCGCGGTTCACGACCTTCGAACGCGTGCAGCTGCGCGAAGTCTGGGTGATCAAGTCCGGCGACCGGCGCGAGGCGTTCGACCGCGGCAAGCTCGAACGCTCGATCGCGCTCGCCTGCCGCAAGCGCGGGGTCGAGCCCGAGCGCCTCGACCAGCTCGTCAGCGGCATCCAGCGTCAGCTCGAGACGGCGGGCGACAGCGAGGTCGCCTCGGCGCGCATCGGCGAGCTGGTGATGGAGGGGCTGCGACAGATCGACAGCGTCGCCTACATCCGCTTCGCCAGCGTCTACCGCGACTTTTCCGAGGCCCGCGATTTCGAGGAATTCGCCGGCAGCGTGCGCGATGTCGGGGCGCGGTGAGATGTTCTGGACCTATATGCTGCGGTGCGCGGACGGGAGCTATTACACCGGGCACACGGATGATCTGGAGCGGCGGCTGGGCGAGCACGCCGTCGGGGCTACCGGTGGTTACGTTGCCAGGCGACTGCCTGCGGAGCTCGTCTGGTGCGCCGACTTTCCCACGCGGCATGAAGCGCTTGCCAGCGAATTGCAGGTCAAGAACTGGTCGCGCGCAAAGAAAGAAGCGCTGATCGCGGGCGACTGGCACAAGGTGTCGCACCTGGCGAAACCGCCCGCGCGCCGAGTCCCTCGACAGGATTTCTCGGCAGGCTCGAAATCCGCTCGGGACGAACGGACTGGGGAAAATATTCCCCCTACCTCGCCCTCAACCTACCCCGTTCGTGTCGAGCCGAGTTCGAGCGCAGCCGAGAACTCGAGTCGAGACACCTCCCCCCTCATCGTCCTCGTCCGCCCGCAACTCGGCGAGAACATCGGCAAGGCGGCGCGGGCCATGCTCAATTTCGGGCTGACCGAGTTGCGCCTGGTCGAACCGCGCGATGGGTGGCCCAATCCGTCCGCCGGGCCGGCCGCGGCGGGCGCCGACGCGGTGCTCGCGGGGGCGCGGGTCTTCACCTCAGTCGCTGAGGCAGTGGCCGACTGCGCGCACGTCTATGCGACCACCGTCCGCAAGCGCGGCGTGACCAAGCCGGTCGTCACTCCGGAGCACGCCGCCCGGCAGATGCACGCTGCGGAAGGCCGCAGCGCGATCCTGTTCGGGCCGGAACGCTCGGGGCTGGAGACCGACGACGTGGCGCTCGCGCGGACCATTCTCACCGTGCCGATCAACCCGGCGTTCGGATCGCTCAACCTGGCCCAGGCGGTGATCCTGGTGGCCTACGAATGGTCGAAGCATGCTTCGAGCCATGCCGAGGGAGGCGCCGCGCTCGTCAGCCCTACCGTCGAAGACTTGCTCCCCCCGGCCCCGCAAGCCGAGCTCGACGGGATGATCGCGCAGCTCGAAGCGATGCTCGAGCCCAAAGGGTTCTTCCGCCCCGAAAGCCGCGCGGCCTCGACCCGCCGGACGCTCCGCAGCCTGCTGACCAAGCCCGGGTGGAACCACCTCGAGGTGCGCACCTTGCGCGGGGTGCTCAGCTATCTCGCCAAGCCCGATCGAAAGCGCTGAGGGTGCCCGACTCGACCCGGCGGTCGGGTTCTCTGCATTCGAACCGATGATCGCCGGCGCGGCGATGCGATTGCCGCTCGACAGGGTGCGAGACGCTCGCTAACGGCAAGCCATTGCAACCGTTGGTTATTGTCGGGGTCGATTCGTGAAATTCGTTGTCTTGCTGCTGGCCGCCGCCGCTGCCAATCTTGCTGCGCCGACCATCGCGCGGGAAACCGCGACGCCGCTCGCCGATGAGCCGAAGCAGGCGAAGGAAGCCGAAAAGATCTGCCGGATGGTAGCGCTCGACACCGGCAGCCGGCGCAAGGAACGGCTGTGCCTGACGGCTAGCGAGTGGCGCAAGTTCAACAATCCGCGCTGAGCGGGCCCCGGGCGCGGAGCGTGTCCCATTCGGCGAGCTCGTACGCGATCGAGGCTTCGACCAGGCGCTCCCACAGCTCGGCGATAGCGGTAGCCGGCAGCCCGCGGGCTTCGGCGTCCACCCGGGCCGCGGCGATCACCTGCATTTTGCGCGCCTCGTCGCGCACCGCTGCGCGGTCGGTCTTGATGCGAGCCGCCGCGCGCATGTAGGCGAAGCGACGCTCGAGCAGCGCCATCAGCGCGCGATCGGTCGCGTCGACGCCGGCGCGCACCTCGGCCATCGTCGCGCAATCGTCCGGCGGGGTCAGCGTGTCGATCATCGCCGCCCGTTGGCCGCTCGCCGCTGCTTTGTCGAGGGTTGACCCTTGCCCGGTTCCTGCTAGGGGCGCGCATCGCATTGGATCCCGCATCCCGGTGAAGCGGCGATCGCGGCTGGCAGCAGGCCAGCCGGGCGGTGCCGGGTTCAACGGCGGGCATCGGGCCCGCCCCGCAGATCGAAGGATACGACATCATGTCGAAGCGCAAGAGCGCCAAGCACAAACTCGACCGCCGCATGGGCGAGAACATCTGGGGCCGTCCCAGCTCGCCGGTCAACCGCCGCGCCTACGGCCCCGGCCAGCACGGCCAGCGCCGCAAGGGCAAGACCAGCGACTTCGGCCTCCAGCTGCGCGCCAAGCAGAAGCTCAAGGGCTACTACGGCGACGTGACCGAGAAGCAGTTCAAGGCGACTTACGCCGAAGCCGCCCGGATGAAGGGCGATACCGGCCAGAACCTCATCGGCCTGCTCGAGCGGCGGCTCGACATGGTCGTCTATCGCGCGAAATTCGCGCCGACGATCTTCGCCGCCCGCCAGATCGTGTCGCACGGGCACATCCGCGTGAACGGCGTCAAGTGCAACATCGCCAGCCGCCGCGTGGCCCCCGGCGATGTCGTCAGCCTGGGCGACAAGGCCAAGGAAATGGCGCTGATCATCGAGGCGCAGAGCCTGCCCGAGCGCGACATTCCCGACTACGTGAGCCCCGACGGCACCGACAAGGTGACCTACACCCGCGTGCCCAAGCTCGACGAAGTGCCGTACCCGGTGACGATGGAACCCAACCTGGTGGTCGAGTTCTACTCGCGCTGACCGAGCGATCGGACTAAACGAAAGGGCGGCCCGCAACGGCCGCCCTTTTCATTTTAGCCCCCCAAGGTAATCGCACCGGAAATGGCTTGCGAACCTCTCCATCTGCCCCTGCCCGATCGCCTCGCGCATCGCGCCCATGAGCTGCTGGTAGAACGACAGGTTGTGCTCTGTCAGCAGCATCGCGCCGAGCATCTCGCTCGCTTTCGTCAGGTGGTGGAGATAGGCGCGGCTGTATGTGGCGCAGACGTCGCATATGCAGCGCGGATCCAATGGCCCCGCATCCTCGGCATGGCGCGCATTGCGCAAGTTGACCGGCCCCGCCCATGTGAACGCCTGGCCGTTGCGGCCCGAGCGCGTCGGCAGCACGCAATCGAACATGTCCACCCCCCGCAGCACCGCGCCGACGAGATCGTCGGGCTTGCCCACGCCCATCAGGTAGCGCGGCGCTTCGTCCGGCAACTGGCCCGGCGCGAAGTCGAGCACCGCGAACATCGCCTCCTGCCCCTCCCCCACCGCCAGCCCGCCGATGGCGTAGCCGTCGAACCCGATCTCGCGCAGCGCTGCGGCCGAGCGGCCGCGCAAGGCCTGGTCGAGCGCGCCCTGCTGGATGCCGAACAGCGCCGAGGCCTCGGCATGCGCGTGCCCCGCGTCGAACGCGGCCCGGCTGCGCGCGGCCCAGCGCATAGAGCGCTCCATGCTCTCCTCGATCTCGCCCGCCGGGCGGTCGGCGCGCGGGCATTCGTCGAACGCCATGACAATGTCCGAGCCGAGCAGCCGCTGGATCTCCATCGAGCGCTCGGGGCTCAGCATGTGGCGCGACCCGTCGATATGGCTGCGGAAGGCGACGCCCTCCTCGCCGAGCTGGCGCAGGTCTGCGAGGCTCATCACCTGATAGCCGCCGCTGTCGGTGAGGATCGGGCGCGGCCAGTTCATGAAACGGTGGAGGCCCCCGAGCCGCGCCACGCGCTCGGCGCCCGGGCGCAGCATCAGGTGATAGGTATTGCCCAGGATCACGTCGGCCCCGCTCGCACGCACGTCTTGCGGCTTCATCGCCTTCACGGTTGCCGCGGTACCGACCGGCATGAATGCCGGGGTGCGGATGTCCCCGCGGCGCATGCGGATCGTGCCGCAGCGCGCCTTGCCGTCGGTCGCGTGGACGGTGAACTGGAAGCGCGGGCGCATCGCCGCGCCGCCTAGCCGACTAGCTGCGCAGCCGCCAGCCGCTGCGGAAGATCCACGCGATCACCGCGACGCACACCGCGAGAAACGCAAGCGTGAGCCCGAGCGACACCCCGATGCTCACGTCGGCCTCGCCGTAGAACGTCCAGCGCAGCCCGTTCACCAGATAGACGATCGGGTTGAACAGCGCGATCGTGCGCCACGGCTCGGCGAGCATGTCGATCGAGTAGAAGGTGCCGCCGAGGAAAGTCAGCGGGGTGAGGATCAGCATCGGCACCATCTGCAGCTTCTCGAACCCTTCGGCCCAGATCCCGAGGATGAAGCCGAGCAGCGAAAAGCTCGCCGAGACGAGCACGATGAACAGCAACGCCAGGAAGGGATGCTCGATACGATAATCGACGAACAGCGTCGCGGTCAGCAGGATCACGCTGGCCAGGATCAGGCTCTTGGTCGCCGCCGCGCCGACGAAGCCGAGCAGCGTCTCGGCCACCCCGACCGGTGCCGAGAGCAGCTCGTAGATCGCGCCGGTGAAGCGCGGCATGTAGATGCCGAAGCTCGCGTTGCTGGTGCTCTCGCTGAGCAGCGTCAGCATCAGCAGGCCGGGCACGATGAACGCGCCGTAATCGACCCCGCCCACATCGCTCATCCGCCCGCCGATCGCCGCTCCGAAAACGATGAAATAGAGGCTCGTGGTGAGCACCGGCGAGACCAGCGAGCCGAACACCGTGCGCCGGAACCGCGCGAGCTCGTTCCGGTAGATCGCGTAAGTCGAGCGCCAGCCGATCACGCCGCCGCCTCCTTGCGCTCGACGAGATCGACGAAGATGTCCTCGAGGCTGCTCTCCTTCTGGTCGAGCGCGGTGTAGGCGATGTCCTGCCTGGCGAGCGCCTGCGCGATCGCGGCGATCTCGGCCTTGCCCCGCCCCGCCCCGTCCCCGCCGCGGTAAGCGAGCGTCGCTCCGCCATCTTCGAGGTGCAGCGGGTAGGCGCACAGGCTGTCGGGCACCGCGCCCAGCGGCCGCGCGAGGCGGAAGCGCGCTTCGGTCCGGCCGAGCTGCGCCATGATCGCGGCCTTGTCGTCGACCAGCAGGAGGCGACCCTTGTCGATCACGCCCACCCGGTCGGCCATCTCCTGCGCTTCCTCGATGTAGTGCGTGGTGAGGATTACCGTGGTGCCGCGCTCGCGCAGCGCGGCGATCTGGCGCCACATGTCGCGCCGCAGCTCGACATCCACCCCGGCGGTGGGCTCGTCGAGAAACAGCAGCTCGGGGTCGTGGCTCAGTGCCTTGGCGATCAGCACGCGGCGTTTCATTCCTCCAGAGAGCGCGCGGATCTGCTCGCCGCGCTTGTCCCACAGGCTGAGCGAGCGCAGCACTTCCTCGATCCGCGCCGGATCGGGCGCGCGGCCGAACAGCCCGCGCGAATAGGCGACCTGCCGCTCGACGGTGTCGAACATGTCGAAGCCGAGCTCCTGCGGCACCAGCCCGATCCGCCGGCGCGCATCGCGCCAGTGGTGCGCCAGATCCTGCCCGAACGCGCGGATCGAGCCGCCGGTGACCCGCACGATCCCGCAGACCGCGCCGATCAGGGTCGTCTTGCCCGCGCCGTTGGGCCCGAGCAGCGCGAAAATCTCGCCGCGGCGGATCTGCAGATCGATTCCGTCGAGCGCCCTCAGTCCGCCGGGATAGACTTTGGTCAGCCCGGCGATGTCGAGAATCGTTTCCATCCGCTACGGACCTTGGGCGGAGCGCCGACGATCGTCAAATGCCCCGAACCCGGCCGGGGAACGCGAGCGGCAATCGGCCGTAGCTTGCAACAAACGGAGGCGACATGAACGGATATCACGACAACATCGAAACCGCGACCGAGGACAACGGCGATTTCCGCCGGGTGGTCTACACCGGGCACAACCTGCAGCTCGTGCTGATGAGCATTCCGCCGGGCTGCGACATCGGCGCCGAAGTCCACGACGACCGCGACCAGTTCTTTCGCTTCGAGGCCGGCGAAGGCGAAGTGACGGTGGACGAGAACGTCTATCGGGTGAAGGCCGACGACGCGGTGATCGTCCCCCAGGGGGCGCGGCACAACGTTCGCTGCACCGGCAGCGAGCCGTTGAAGCTCTACACGATCTACGGCCCGCCCGAGCATATCGACGGGATCGTGCATAAGACCCCCGAAGAAGCGCGTTCCGCGCACGAGCATTTCGACGGCCGGACCACCGAGTAGCCCCTCAGGGCAGCAGCAGCGAGGAATCGCCGTAGCTGTAGAAGCGGTAACCGCGCGCGATCGCATGCGCATAGGCGGCTTGCATCCGCTCGCGCCCGATCAGCGCGCTCACGAGCATGACCAGCGTGGACCTCGGCAGGTGGAAGTTGGTCATCAGTCCGTCGACCGCCTTGAACCGGTAGCCCGGGGTGATGAAGATCGCGGTGTCGCCCTCGAACGCGCCGATCTGTCCGTCGTCGGCGGCCGCGCTTTCGAGCAGGCGGAGCGAGGTGGTGCCCACCGCGATCACCCTGCCCCCGGCGGCCCGGGCGGCGTTGAGCCGGCGGGCGGTGGCGG
>JBHWTG010000109.1:0-3698 GCA_043427735.1 Tsuneonella sp.
CTGATGTCCCCGCCTTGAGGGGGTGTGTGCGTGGCGGCCATGGCCTGCCCTACCGGGGGTTGCATCGGCTAATCAAGTTGCCTGGCGTGAACCCTCGCGCCGCACCGCGATGGCGTGGCCTTTCGTCACCTCGGGAGCGTCGCCCTCGGACAAAAAAAGGGCGGGGCCGAAGCCCCGCCCTCCATAGATCCCGAGAGATCGATCAGAACTTGAGGCGGACCTGCACGTAACCGCGCCGACCGTAGATGTCGTAGAGCGACGGGTCCGTACCGGACTGCACGTTGGGTGCATACTGTTCCGGCTTCCGGTCGAGCAGGTTGTTGACCCCGAGGCGGAACGTCATCGGCCCCGGAGTGAACTCGAGCGCGGTGTCGATGTAGACCGCCCGGTCGGTACCGGTGAAGGTCTCGCCCACATACTGCAC
The DNA here is from genome assembly GCA_043427735.1 of Tsuneonella sp. Classification (GTDB taxonomy): domain Bacteria; phylum Pseudomonadota; class Alphaproteobacteria; order Sphingomonadales; family Sphingomonadaceae; genus Tsuneonella. The sequence goes on from JBHWTG010000109.1 coordinate 425, forward strand.
CGACGCGCGGTTGGTCATCGCATCGATGTACCGGAACCGCGTGTCGAGCGTCACGTCCTCGTTCAGATGGAACGCCGTGTTGAGGTTGGCGCGCCACCGGGGGAAGCTCGTGCCGAGGCCGGCACCGAAGTACGAGACCGTATCCGCGTAATCGATCGTAACGCCGGGGAGTTCTTCGACCTTGAAGTCGATCAGGTAGTTGACCGCAAGGTTGAAATCGATGCTCGAATCCGGTCCGACAAACTCGGTCGGGAGGTTGTACGCGAGCTGGAAGTCCAGACCCGAGGTCTTGATCCGGCCCTGGTTCTGGAACGTGAAGTAGCCCGACGCGTCCCCGCCCAAGGCAGGGTCGAGCACGATCTGCAGAATATCCGGGGTGCGGAAGAAGCCCGAACAGAACGGGCTCGATCCGGACAGGTTCTCATTGGTCCCGGGAAGCAGACCGTAGCAGGCGGCGATCAGCACGTTCGGGTCGGGCTGCAGGATCGCGTCGTTGATCCGGATATTGTAGTAATCGAGCGATCCGGTCAGGCCGAGGGCCTGGAACACGATGCCGGCGGTGAAGGTGTCCGACTTCTCGGGCTGAAGGTCCGTGTTGCCGGTGTAGCCGAGGAAAACCTGGCTACCCGGGGTCTGCACATAGGCATCGACCGCGGACTGGCTGAAGTTGGTGCCGAACGCAGCAGCATCGAGGCACAGCTGGCGCGCCTGCGTCCCGCCGCTCTGCCGGAAGTTGCTGGTGATCGAGCACGGGTCGAAATACTGCGGAAACGATCCGCCGCCCGAGAACAGCTCACCGAAATTCGGCGCGCGAACCGATCGCTGATAGCTGGCGCGGGCGCGCAGCGTGTCCATCAGTTCGGCACTGAAGGTCGCGCCATACGACCACGAACCCTGCTTCTCGCCGTCGATACCGTTGGCGATGTCGTTGAAGTCCGAGGTCGAGTGGCGCGCCGACAGCGTCAGCTCGGCCGAGTTGACAAACCCGTCGCGCACCAGGGGGATGAGCAACTCACCGAAGAAGTCGGTGAAGTTGTTCGTGCCTTCATCGTCGGTGCCGGTGTTGAACCCTGCGATCGGGCCGCTCAGCGACCCTGCATCGTAGAAGTAATCGAACCGGCGGTGTTCCGCGCCCAGCACGAGCGAAACCGCACCGGCGGGAAGCTCGGCCAATTCGCCCGCGACGAAGCCCTGGAACACTTCCTGATTGAAGGTCGTGCGGGTGGACGCCGGCGCGCTGACGTATTCGGTGCAGGCCTCGGACAGCGGCTGGGTGCCGAACGGATTGAAACCGCCAGCGCACAGGTTCGTGCCGCCCGAGGGCGACTCGAGCAGGTTCTGCACCTTCTGCACGTCCACGTTGCCCTGCAGGTCGACGTCGATCCGGGTGCGGCCCTTCGACGCGTACACTTCGTAGCGCCAGGAGTCCGAGAGGTCGCCACGAACGCCGATCAGGCCCTGGATGACCTGGGTGTTGAAGTCCTGCTGCCGCAGGCCGGTCGCGAGGAAGCGCTTGGCGATCGTGAAGGCCTCGGTCGGACCGGAGCCGACGATATTGGGATCGTTACCGGTACGCGATGCCAGCAGCGTAGCCAGATCGGCCGGAATGAACGGGTTGGTCACCGGCACGAGCAGCGCCGTCACGTTGCGGCCCGGCTCGATCAGCGCCGACTTGGCGCGGGTCGAGTTCGTCCCCGACAGGCTTTCCACCCGGGTGCCGATGGGGGTCGGCGCGAGCGCCGTAGCCGAAGAGTACTCGGCCCACGATCCCTGGACGAAGACTTCCGCCGCCGGGGCGAGTTCGAAATGCCCGGTCAGGAACGCGCTGGTCCGCTCGAGCGGCAGCACGAGGTAGTTAATGATGTCGAAATTGTAGGTGTAGAAATCGGGGAAGTAGTTCAGGTTCGCGTTCGACGGACCATCCAGCGCATCGCGGAAGTTGGTCACGTCCGACGGATTGTTGAAGATACCGACACCGAACAGGGTCCCGTCCTGGTTGAAGGCAATCTTGGACGTGCCCGACACGGGAATGTCCTTCGGGTTCGAACCGTAGCGGCCGAAGACCGCGTTGATCGCCGCCTGGCTGAACGGGTTCGAGCCGTCGCGGACCGATCCGGTGGGGAAGCTGCCGGTCGTCGAGGTGGCCTGCGCGGCGAAGTCGCGCTGACCCTTCAGCAGAGGCTCGCGGCCCGAGTGTTCGACCGAGATCGCCATGTTGCCGCGCCCGTCGGCGAAGTTGCCGCCCAGGGTGCCCATGAGCTGATATTCTTCGCCGTCGAACTGCCGGAGGACGTTCGAGTAGGTCGCCCGCAGGTCGAGCCCTTCGAAATCCCGCTTCAGCACGAAGTTCGTGACGCCGGCGACCGCGTCGGCGCCGTAGATCGACCCGCCGCCGCCGGTGACGATCTCGACGCGCTCGAGCAGGCCTTGCGGAATGGTGTTGACGTCGACCGTCTGGTCGCTCGCCGAAACCATCGGACGGCGCCCGTTGATGAGGACGAGATTGCGGTTGGAGCCCAGGCCGCGCAGGTTGATGTTCGCCTGGCCGTTGTTGCCCGGGTTGTTCGACGTGCTGGTGCCGGCGGGATTGACCTGCGGCAGCGTGTTGAGAAAAGTCTCGAGCGTGATGTCGCCGTTCTCGACCGTCTCCTCGCCGGTCACGACGGCGATGGGACTGTTCGATTCGAGGTTCGGCCTGACGATGCGCGATCCGGTGACGACGATCGCGCCTTCGGTTTCGGCGTTGCCTTCGGCGGTATCAGGGGTGTTCGCGTCCTGCGCGAGCGCGGGTTGCGATGCCAGCGCGAGGCCGAGCACGGCGGTTGCCGAGCTGGCCTTCAAGATCTGCTGAAATTTCACGTTGAGATATCCTTTTCTGAAGAGACCGACGGCCCTCACCGCCGTGCTTCGCCCTCAATTCACTCGGGGATCGTCGCCGATGCGACCGTCACCGCGTTCTTGTGGATGGAGCCATTTGCCGCCGTCGCCGGACTCGCGCAAAAGGTTTCCTTGCCAAATGTGGATTTGTGGCCGCGCCTGTGTCGCCAACACCACAGCTGCCAGCAGGTCGAATTACGGAATTTCTCTGCCTGGCCAGAAGGAGAAATCAAATTGCGCGGAAAAGCAATCTGATCCGAGCGGCGGCGCGGTTTGGATGGGGTGCGGCCGCTTGACCAGTTCATGCGCCAACCTTACGTCTACGTAAACGTCTGGGAGCCGCGCTTATGCCCACCGCCTATATCGTCGATGCCGTCCGCACCGCCGGGGGGCGCCG
>JBHWTG010000110.1:0-3954 GCA_043427735.1 Tsuneonella sp.
GTCTCATCGCCGCGCGGGCGAGGACCTGGAGCCCCTCGCGCTGCAGCGCGGTCAGGCCCTGCGCGCGTGGCTCGCTGTCGATCACGCACAGCGCCCCGAGCGGGGCGCCCTCGCGCGAGATCAGCGGGGCGCCGGCGTAAAAGCGGATGTGCGGTTCGCCGAGCACCAGCGGGTTGCGGGCGAACCGCGGATCGCGCGCGGCATCGGGGATGATCAGCAGATCGCCCTGGTCGAGCCCGTGGACGCAGAAGCTGCTCGCGCGCGGCGGCTCGGGCATCGTCGAACCGCTGCGGCCGACGAACTGCTGGGTTTCGCCCTTGACCAGGTTCACGAACGAGACGGGGGTATCGCACAGGCGCGCGGCGAACGCGGCAATCTCCGACAGCTCGGCATCCCCTTCGGCCCCGATCGCGTCGATCCCGTGCGCGGACAGCACCGCGAGGCGCGCGGGTTCGTCGCGGAATTCCCGCGCAGGGGCGGCCCCGGCGGGCCAGGTGGATGGGTCGGCTGTCGGCATGGCGATCCCTGAAGCAGCTCGACGATACCCGAGAAATCTCTGACTTTCAAACGGTTTGCAGCGTAAAACTAATTTCCGCGCAAGTCATTGGCATAGTTGGATTTGCCCGGCCCGGATGCCTCGTCTATGCGCCGGGCGAGAGAGGAGCCCCGAGGTTGCGCGCCACCCCCGATTTCGATTTCCAGCTCGGCGACAGCGCCGAGATGATCCGCGAGGCGACGCAGCGCTTCGCCGACGAGCAGGTCGCCCCGCTGGCCGAGCGCGCCGACCGCGAGGACTGGTTCCCGCGCGAGCTGTGGCCGGCGATGGGCGCGCTCGGGCTGCACGGGATCACCGTCGAGGAGGCCGACGGCGGGCTCGGGCTCGGCTATCTCGAGCACGTCATCGCGGTCGAGGAGATCAGCCGGGCCTCGGCGAGCGTGGGCCTCAGTTACGGCGCGCATTCGAATCTGTGCGTCAATCAGATCCGCCGCTGGGGGAATGCCGAGCAGAAGGCCAGGTACCTTCCCAGGCTGATCAGCGGCGAGCACGTCGGCAGCCTGGCGATGAGCGAAGCGAGCGCCGGCTCGGACGTGGTCTCGATGAAGCTGAAAGCCGAGGCGGTGCAGGGGGGCTACGTGCTCAATGGCACCAAGTTCTGGATCACCAACGCCCAGCACGCCGACACGCTGGTGGTCTACGCCAGGACCGACGGGCACGCCGGCTCGCGCGGGATCACCGCGTTCCTGATCGAGAAGGACATGCCCGGTTTCTCGATCGGGCAGAAGATCGACAAGCTGGGCATGCGCGGCAGCCCCACCGCGGAGCTGGTGTTCGACGACTGCGAGGTGCCCGACGAGAACGTGATGGGCCCGGTCAACGGCGGGGTCGGCGTGCTGATGAGCGGGCTCGACTACGAGCGCGTGGTGCTCGCCGGGCTCCAGCTCGGGATCATGCAGGCGTGCCTCGACACGGTCATTCCCTACGTCCGGACACGCAAGCAGTTCGGCAAGCCGATCGGCGCGTTCCAGCTGATCCAGGCCAAGGTCGCCGACATGTACGTCGCGCTGCAATCGGCCCGCGCCTACACCTATGCGGTGGCCAAGAGCTGCGACGCCGGGCAGACCACCCGGTTCGACGCCGCCGGCGCGATCCTGCTGGCGAGCGAGAACGCCTTCCGCGTCGCGGGCGAGGCGGTCCAGGCATTGGGCGGAGCGGGCTACACCAAGGACTGGCCGGTCGAACGCTACCTGCGCGACGCCAAGCTGCTCGACATCGGCGCCGGGACCAACGAGATCCGGCGGATGCTGATCGGCCGCGAGCTGATCGGGGCGGCGGGGTGAAAAATCCTCCCCGGCACGGGGAGGGGGACCGCCAGCCGCAGGCTGGTGGTGGAGGGGGCCCTGTTCCTCCCCGGCACGGGGAGGGGGACCGCTCGGCACAGCCGAGTGGTGGAGGGGGCCCCCGCCCGCTCCAGGCTCCGATCAAAACGGTCAAACGCGCCCGTCGACTGCGCAGGAGCATGTCGCTGCCCGAGGTTCTGCTGTGGCAGGAACTGCGCAAACGTCCCGGCGGCTTCAAGTTTCGCCGCCAGCATCCGGAGTTGGCTTTTGTCCACGACTTCTGCTGCCTGCGAGAACGCTTGCTGATCGAAGTCGACGGGGTCTCTCACGATCGCGGCAACCAGCCTGCGTTCGATGAATGGCGCGATACGGCTATGCTCGAGCGCGGCTATCGCACATTGCGAATACCGGCCGGGATCGTGCTGCAAGATGTGGAGGAAGCTGTGATCGCCATCGTTGCTGCTTGCCGCGAGGTGGGCCCCCTCCACCGTCCTGCGGACGGTCCCCCTCCCCGTGCCGGGGAGGAATTATGAGCACGGCCCCTCCCCCCGAGCGCCAGCGCGGGTTTCTCGGGTTCGTCGAGCGGGCCGGCAACCTGCTGCCCGAGCCGACGATGATCTTCGTCTATCTGATCGCCGCGCTGATGGTGCTCTCGGCGCTCGGCGACGCGCTCGGCTGGTCGGCCAGCCTGCCGTTCTCCGGCGAGGAAGCGCCCGAGGGCGCGACGCTCGAGGGCGGGACGATCCGCTACGAGGCGACCAGCCTGTTCTCGGCCGAGAACATCGGACGGCTGCTTTCGGAAATGCCCCGCACGATGAGCGGGTTCGCCCCGCTGGGCCTGATCCTGGTGATCATGCTCGGCGCCGCGGTGGCCGAGCGCTCGGGGCTGTTCTCCGCCCTGATCCGCGCCTCGCTGCGCAATGCGCCCAGGGCCATTCTCACCCCGATCGTCGCGCTGATCGGGATGGTCTCGCACCACGCCTCGGACGCCGCCTACGTGGTGTTCGTGCCGCTCGCGGCGCTGGTCTATGCCTCGGCCGGGCGGCACCCGCTGGCGGGCCTCGCGGCGGCGTTCGCGGCCGTCTCGGGCGGCTACGCGGGCAACGTGACCCCGGGCCAGATCGACGTGCTGCTGTTCGGCTTCACCCAGGAAGCCGCGCGGATCGTCGATCCGGACTGGCTGATGAACCCGGCGGGCAACTGGTGGTTCATCCTCGCCATCGTGGTCCTCTACACCCCGATCATCTGGTTCGTGACCGACAAGGTGATCGAGCCGCGGCTGGGCGCGTGGAACGGCGAGGTCGACGAGGAGACCCGGGCCGAGCTCGCCAAGTCCGCGCTCGAGCCGGGGGAGCGCAGGGGCCTGCGCCGCGCGGGGCTCGCCGCGCTGGCGGTGGTCGCGCTCTATTTCGCGCTGACGCTCGCGCCCGGCTACGCGCCGCTGTTCAACCCCGAGGGCGCGGGCACCGCGCAGTACCAGCCGCTGTTCGCCGCGCTGATCGCCGGGTTCTTCCTGCTGTTCGTTTCGACCGGGATCGCCTACGGCACCGCCGCCGGGACGATCCGCAGCTCGGACGACGTGACCGGCATGATGCGCGAGGGCATCAAGGCGATCGCGCCCTACATCGTGTTCGTGTTCTTCGCCGCGCACTTCGTGGCGATGTTCAACTGGAGCCGGATCGGCCCGATCATCGCGATCAACGGCGCGGGCGCGCTGGCGCAGCTTTCGCTGCCGGCGCCGATCCTGCTGGTCAGCGTGCAGATGCTCGGCTCGTTCCTCGACCTGTTCATCGGCTCGGCCAGCGCCAAGTGGAGCGCACTCGCCCCCGTGGTGGTGCCGATGTTTATGCTGCTCGGGATCAGCCCGGAGATGACCACCGCCGCCTATCGCATGGGCGACAGCTACACCAACATCATGACCCCGCTGATGAGCTACTTCCCGCTGATCCTCGCTTTCACCCGGCGGTGGGACAGGAGCTTCGGGGTCGGCTCGCTGCTCGCGCTGATGCTGCCCTACGCGCTGACCTTCATGGCGGTGGGCGTGGCGATGGTGGTGAGCTGGGTGGCGTTCGACCTGCCGCTGGGCCCGGGAGCGCAGGTCTACTGGCAGACACG
>JBHWTG010000111.1:0-13600 GCA_043427735.1 Tsuneonella sp.
CGACCGCGAGGTGCTCGACCGCGCGCTGGTGCTGTGGCTGCCGGGCCCCGGCACCGCCACTGGCGAGGATGTCGCCGAGCTGCACCTCCATGGCGGGCGCGCGGTGGTCGCCGCGGTCGAACGCGCGCTCGCGGCGATGCCGGGGCTGCGCGCGGCCGAGGCAGGCGAGTTCACCCGCCGCGCCTTCGCCAACGGGCGGATCGACCTCGCCGAAGCCGAGGGGCTGGCCGATCTTCTCGCCGCCGAGACCGAGCTGCAACGCCGCGCGGCGGTGGCGATGGCCGGCGGCGCGCTGTCGCGCGAGGTCGAGCGGTGGCGCGAGCGCGTGTTGGCCTTGTCGGCGCTGGTCGAGGCAGCGCTGGATTTCGGCGACGAGGACGACGTCGCCGGCTTGCCCGGCGATCTGGATACGCAGGCTGCGGGGCTGGCGGACGAAATCGGCGGCTGGCTGGCGCGACCGCTAGCGGAACCGCTGCGCGAGGGCTTCAGGGTGGTGCTCGCGGGACCTCCTAATGCCGGAAAATCCAGCTTGTTCAATGTTTTGCTAGAGAGCGAGGCAGCGATCATCGCGGCCACCCCGGGCACCACCCGCGATGTGCTCGAGCGGGCGGTCGCGATCGCCGGAGTGCCGTTCGTGCTGGTGGACACCGCCGGCTTGCGCGCCGAGACCGACGATCCGATCGAAAGCATCGGCATCGCCCGCGCCGAGAGCGAACTGGCGCGCGCCGACCTCGTGCTGTGGCTGGGCCCCGAGGGTGCCGGACCCGCAGGAAGTTGGGAAGTGGCCGCCAAGTCCGATCTCCGCACGGAGGGCAAGGTTGCCCCCCACGCGAGGGTTTCGGCGGCCACCGGCGAGGGCGTCGCCGCGCTCAAGGATGCGCTGGTGGATGCCGCCCGTGCGGCGATGCCCGCTCCGGGCCAGGCGGCACTCAATCGCCGCCAGCATGGCCTGCTCGCCCAGGCCAGGGAAGCGCTGGCCATCGATACGGCCCAGGACGCCTTGGTGGTGGCCGAGCGCCTCCGGTTGGCCCGGGTGGCGTTCGACCGCCTCTCCGGGCGCGCCTCGACCGAGGATATGCTCGACGCGCTGTTTGGGCGATTCTGCATCGGCAAGTGAACATGTTTCACGTGGAACAGCCGCCTTTGACCGACGAGTCGCAGCGCCCTATGTGCGCGCGATGACCAGCTTCGACATTCTCGTAGTCGGCGGTGGACACGCCGGGGTGGAAGCGGCGGCGGTAGCCGCGCGGATGGGCTGCCGCGTGGGGCTGGTGACGTTCGACCGCCGGGCGATCGGCGCGATGAGCTGCAATCCGGCGATCGGCGGCCTCGGCAAGGGGCACCTGATGCGCGAGGTCGATGCATTCGACGGGATCATTGCGCGCGCCGCCGATGCCGCTGCGATCCACTATCGCATGCTCAACCGTTCGAAGGGCAGCGCCGTGTGGGGCCCGCGGGTTCAGGCGGACCGCGTGCTGTTCATGCGCGCGGTGCAGGCCATGCTGGCAAGCCAGGGCGATCTCACAATCGTCGAAGGCGAAGCTGCCGCGCTTGTGCTCGAAGGCGACCGGGTGCGCGGACTGGTACTGGGTGACGGCACCCGTCTGTCGGGGGAAGCGGTGATCCTGTGCACCGGCACTTTCCTCGGCGGGCGAATGTTCCGCGGTGAGGAGCGGATGGAAGGGGGGCGGATCGGCGAAGCGGGGGCGCACCGGCTGGCGGCGCAGCTCCGCGACGCAGCGCTGCCGATGGCGCGGCTGAAGACCGGTACTCCGCCGCGGCTTGACGGGCGGACGATCGATTGGGCCGCGCTCGCCGAGCAGCCGTCGGACAGCGAACATTGGACGATGTCGCCGCTTACCGCAGAGCGAGCCAATCCGCAGCTTGCTTGCGCGATCACGCGCACCAACCAGGCAGCGCACGATATCGTCCGCGCGAACCTCGATCGGTCGCCTATGTTCACCGGGGCGATTGGCGCGCAGGGGCCGCGCTATTGTCCCTCGATCGAAGACAAGATCCATCGCTTTGGGGACCGTGACGGGCATCAGGTGTTTCTCGAGCCCGAGGGACTGGCGACACCCCTGGTCTATCCGAATGGCATCAGCACCTCGCTGCCTGCCGAGGTCCAACTCGCCATGCTGCGCGCGATGGCGGGTCTCGAGCGGGTCGAGATGGCTGTGCCCGGCTACGCGGTCGAGTACGATCACATCGACCCTCGCGCGCTCGACCGCCGACTGCAGGTGCGGGTGTTGCCGGGGCTCCATTGTGCGGGGCAGATCAACGGCACCACCGGCTACGAGGAAGCTGCCGCGCAAGGGCTGGTCGCCGGCATTTCGGCCGCGGCGGCTCTGCGCGGCCTTCCCCCCCCGCAACTCGACCGGGCGAACTCATACCTCGCGGTCATGGTCGACGACCTGACGCTGCATGGGGTCACCGAGCCCTATCGCATGCTCACCGCGCGCGCCGAATATCGCCTCCGCCTGCGCGCCAGCAACGCGGCTACGCGATTGACGCCGCTGGCGCTGGCCGCAGGATGTGTCGGGCGGGGGCGTGCCGAGTGGTTTGCGGCGCGGGAAGACAGCCGTTCCACGTGGAACAGCGCGCTCGAGCGCGAGGTGACTGGAGCGGAATTGGCGGCCCGGGGCGTCGAGACCGCTCCGGATCGGACCAAGCGCCCGCTTCGCCGATGGCTGGCGCACGATCTCGATCCTGCGGTGCTGGAGCCGTGGCTCCCGGCGGAATTCCTGGAGGGCGAACTGGGGCTCGAACTGATCGAGGACCAGCGTTACGCGCCCTACGTCGCGCGACAGGAGGGCGAGTTGCGTGACTTGCGGGCTGGCGAGCAATTGCCGATTCCTTCGTCGTTCCGCTTCGATCAGGTTCCCGGCCTGTCCCACGAGATGGTCGAGCGACTGCGCGACGCGCACCCAGAAACACTTGCCGCCGCCGGGCGCATTCCGGGAATCACCCCCGCCGCGCTTTCTGCGCTCCTCGTCCATGTCCGGCGTGCGGAGGCGGTCGCGGCGTGATCGCCACCGAGGAGCAGGCGCGCGCCTACGTCGCGGCGCGCTGCGAACCGCGGGCACTGGCCAACCTCGATGCGTTCGTCGCCAGCCTGCGCCAGGAGAACGTGCGGCAAAACCTCGTGTCGGCGGCGTCGTTCGACAGCGTATGGACGCGTCACATCGCGGACAGCGCCCAATTGCTCGACCTGGGCCCTACCGAGCCGCGCCTGTGGCTCGACCTCGGAACCGGGGCGGGATTCCCGGGCCTGGTGATCGCGCTGATGCGGCCCGAATGGCCGGTCACGTTGATCGAATCCCGCAAGCTCAGAGCGGATTGGTTGGCAACCCGCCTGGAGGCTGCGGGGCTTCGCCAGGCCCGGGTGCACAACGCTCGGCTCGAGGCGATAGACACTGTTTCCGCCAGCGTGATCAGCGCACGAGCCTTCGCTCCGCTGCCGAAGCTGCTTGCCCTCGCCCGGCGCTTTTCCACAAAGGACACGGTCTGGCTGTTGCCGAAAGGGCGCTCGGCAGCGCAGGAAGTGGCCGAGCTGGTTCCGCGGGCGCGCGCGATGTTTCACGTGGAACCTTCGGTCACCGACGCCGAATCGGGTATCGTGGTCGGGCGGATTTGGGGTTGAACCGGGTGATCACAATAGCGGTTGCGAACCAGAAAGGCGGGGTCGGGAAGACCACTACGGCGATCAACATCGCCACTGCCATGGCCGCAACCGGTTGGAAAACCTTGCTGATCGATCTCGATCCCCAAGGCAACGCATCGACCGGGATGGGCATCGCAGGCGATGCACGCCGGCGTTCCAGCTACGACCTGCTGGTGGACGGGGTGCCGCTGGCAACATGCATTCAGCCGACGACAATCCCGGGCCTCGACATTGTCCCCGCGACCGAGGACCTGTCGGGCGCGGAGATCGAGCTGGTCTCGGTTGACGACCGCACCGGGCGCTTGCGCAACGCGCTCGATGGACACCGCGGGCACGAGATCGCGTTCGTCGATTGTCCGCCCTCGCTCGGGCTGCTGACCCTGAACGCGATGGGCGCGGCCGACACGTTGCTGGTGCCGTTGCAGTGCGAATTCTTCGCGCTCGAGGGGCTGTCGCAGCTGCTGACCACGGTCGAGCGCGTGCAGCAGCGGTTCAACCCCGAGCTGGGGATCATCGGCGTCGCGCTGACGATGTTCGATCGGCGCAACCGCCTGACCGACCAGGTGGCCGACGACGTCCGCGCGTGCCTCGGCCCGTTGGTGTTCGAGGCGGTCATCCCGCGCAACGTCCGGCTGTCGGAGGCGCCGAGCCACGGGCTGCCGGCGCTGGTGTACGATCACAACTGCACCGGCAGCCGGGCCTACATGGCATTGGCGCGCGAGTTGATCGGCCGCCTGCCCGCCACGAGGAAAGCCGCATGAGCAATCCGACCGACCCGATCCGCTTCTCGATCCCCGAACGGCCCAAGAGCGACACCCGCCGCGCGCTCGGCCGCGGGCTGGGGGCGCTGCTGGGGGAGACCAGGCGCGAAGAGCCGCTGGTCGCCGACGAGGGATCAAATCCCGAGAGTTCAGCAGGTTATGCGGGGCCCGGTCTCGCCAGTGTCGCCGTCGCGGCGATCGAGCCGCTGCCCGGACAACCGCGGCGGCGGTTCGACGAGGCCGCGCTCGACGAGCTCGCGGCCTCGATCGCCCGGCGCGGGGTGATCCAGCCGGTGATCGTCACCCCGCTGGGGGCGGGGCGCTATCGCCTGGTCGCGGGCGAGCGCCGCTGGCGCGCCGCGCAGAAAGCGCAGCTGCACGAGATCCCGGCGATCGTCCGCGAGCTCGACGAGCGCGAAGTGATGGCGCTGGCGCTGATCGAGAACCTCCAGCGCGAGGATCTCAATCCGGTCGAGGAGGGGCGCGCCTATCACCGCCTCGTCGAGGAAGAGGGGATGACCCAGGCCGAGATCGCCAAGCTGGTCGACAAGTCGCGCAGCCATGTGGCCAATCTTCAGCGCCTGTTGCAGCTGCCCGAGCCGGTGCTCGAGCTGGTCGAGGACGGCTCGCTGTCGATGGGCCACGCGCGCGCGCTGATCGGGCACGAGCAGGCCGTCACGCTGGCCAAGCGCGCGGTGCTCAGCCGGCTGTCGGTACGCGAAGTCGAAGCGATGGCCCGCCGCCGCGGCGCGGGCAGCGAGGAGAGCCCGCGGCGCACCGCACGGATCGCCCGCGATCCTGCCAAGGACGCCGATATCGCCGCTGTGCAGCGTCATCTGGAGGATTTTCTCGGACTTGCCGTGCGGATCAAGACCGACAGCGACCCGCGCTCGGGAGCGGTGACGATCCGCTACCGCACGCTCGACCAGCTCGACCTCATCTGCCAGCGGCTCACGGGCGGCGACATTTGACGCCCGAGAAGCGGCGCCGACACGGTTAACTGGCTCCGCCCGTGCTCTTAACCCTAACCTAAGGGCTTCTACGCTAGTGGGGCTCCCGGGGAACGGGGGACCACGACTTGGGCAGGGCATTGACGGGGGCGGCAGCAATGGTGGCGGGGGCGTGCGCGCTGTCCGGTTCGCCGAGCGCCGCCGCCAAGGCGACCTACACGATGCCAGTCTCGGTCGACGTGCTCGCCGGCTGCACCGTCTCGGCTGCGCCGCTGGTGTTCCTGATGCCGGTACCGGCCAATCGCGACATCGACAGCACCTCGACCATCACGGTGCGTTGCAACCCCAATCTCGCCTACACGATCGATATCGATAACGGGCTCCACGCGCAGGGCAACAATCGGCGGGTGCGCCACGCGAACCTCAATGCCTTCCTGACTTACGATATCTACAAGGACCCGCCGCGCAGCCAGGTCTGGGGCCGGGGCAACACCCGCAACCTGGCGGGTAACTCCGGCTCCGCCGGCGTGGTGGCTTACCCGGTCTACGGCCGCTTGAACGGCAAGGCGGGCACGGTGGCGGGCAACTACAGCGATCTGCTGACCGTCACCGTCAACTTCTGATCGCAGCGGTCAGAAATAGCGGCAGGGTTAAAAGCCGTCGCATCGGTTACTCTGCGTTAACCATATCACCCTAAGTAATGGCCCTGAGGCGATGCGAAATAGTCCCTTCACCATTAGGGAAATTTCAATGCGCCGCGGGCAATAGGGCGGCCGACCTGTTTGGTCGGATCAACTTGGGGGAAACCACAATGCGCAAGATTGCTCTCGGGATCGCTGCTGTCGTCGCTGCTTCGGCTGCGCCGGCGTTCGCCGGAACCGCCACCAACAACATGCCGGTATCGGTCAACGTGCTCAACGCATGCACCGTCGCCGCGACGCCGATGGCGTTCGGCTCGCCGACCTCGATCGGCGGTGCCGACATCGACACCACCTCGACCGTATCGCTGGTTTGCACCAACGGCGCCGCCTACGACGTCGCGCTCGATTCCGGCCTTAACGCCTCGGGCAGCCAGCGCCGCATGTCGAACGGCGCATCGACGCCGGTTTATGTCAACTACGGCATCTTCAAGGACGCAGCCCGCACTACGAACTGGGGCAGCGCGGTCGGCGCCACGCAGGCCGGCAACGCCGGTGCGAGCGGGCTCGTCTCGCTGACGGCCTATGGCCGCATCCCGTCGAGCGCCGCTTCGGTGAGCGCCGGCAGCTACACCGACACGGTGACGGTCACCGTCACCTTCTAAGACCATCTGGAGACCCGAATGACCCGACCCGCGTTTTCGCTGCGCAAGGCCGCCACGATCATCGCGGGCGGGTCGTTCCTCTTCGGTGCTGCGGCCTCGCTCGCGCAGACCGGCGACGCCGCGGCTGCACGGGCGGAGGCGCTCAACGCACCGCTGCCGTTCGGCGGCGCGCGGCTCGCGATCGCGCCGCTGCGGCTCGAGTTCGACGCCGGCAGACAGGCCGCCACCGTAACGCTGACGAACACCTCGGGCCGCGACGTCGCGGTCCAGTCGCGGCTGTTCGCCTGGAGCCAGGAGAACGGCGAAGACCAGTACGCGCCGTCGAGCGCGCTCACCATCTCGCCCTCGATCATCTCGATCCCGCCCGGTGCGACCCAGGTCGTCCGGCTGCTGCGCAGCGGCGGGGCCTCGCCCGGCGAGAAGCGCTTCCGGCTGGCGGTCGACCAATTGCCCGATCCCGCGTCGGCGCAGTCGGGCTCGGCCGAAGCGCGGCTGCGCTTCACGCTGCCGGTGTTCCTCGACCGCGACACGGCCGCGCCGGCCCGGCTCGAATGGAGTGTGCGCGAGGGCGAGCTGGTGCTCGCCAACATCGGCGGCTCGACCGCCCGAGTGCTCGCGGTCGCGGCGAAGACCGCGGCCGGCGCGCCGGTCGAGCTCGAGCGCAACTCGCTTCGCTACGTCCACGGCGGCGCGACGATCGCCTGGCCGATCGCGGGCGCCTGCGGCCTTGGCCCGGTGACGATCACCGCCGAGATCGACGGGCAGACGGCCCATGGCACCGCGACCCCGGCCTGCTGACGGGGTCCTCGCGCTTCTCGCAGCCGCCACGGCGGCTCTCGGCGGCACCCCCGCCGCTGCGCAATCGGATCCCTTCGCCCTGCCTCCCGGCCTGACCGCGCAGACGGTGCCCGCCGGCGAAGGGCCCGGCTTGTCGGAAATCGCGGTCGATGGCGAAGTGATGAAGCGGCTCGTGCCGCTCGTCTGGCAGGGCAAAACCCTCGCGATCGACGCCGACGCCGCGCGCGCCGCCGGGCTGCCGGTGGCCGATTCGGTCAAGGGCATGGTCGCGCTCGAGACACTGACGCTCGCAAAGTGGAGCTTCGATGCGCTGCGCCAGCGGCTCGAGGTGCAGCGCATGCGCAAGAGCGACAAGGGCAACTGGATCGACCTGCACTCCGGCCCGGCGATGCGCGGCGAGACCACCGCGATCACGGCCTTGCGGATCGATTACGACCTCAGCGCGACGATGGCGCGCGGCAAGACCGCGGCCTCGGGCTACCTCGACGCCGCGCTCGTCCGCGGCAATTTCGCGCTCGGCGCGACGATGCAACTCGCGTCCCGACCCGCCGACGGCGCCCGCGCTTTCACCCGGCTCGATACCGCGGCACGCGTGCAGCTACCGCGCGCGGGGCTCACCGCTACCGCTGGTGACTTCGTTTCGGCTGGCGGGCAGAGCCAGCGCGCGGTGCGGATGGGCGGTGTGCAGATCGGCTCCGACTATTCGCTGCGGCCCGATCTCGTGACGATCCCGCTGCCGAGCTTCAGCGGCCAGGTCGCGGTGCCCACCGGCATCGATCTGATCAACGGCGACCAGCGAACCCGGCTCGGCGAGGTCGAGCCGGGCGAGTTCACCGTGCGCAACATTCCGGCGCAACTTGGCCGCGGGGAAGTTGCCGTGGTCACGCGGGACGCGCTGGGCCGCGAGGTGATCCAGGCGGCGCGATTTTATGTCTCGCGCAACTTGCTGGCGCGGAACCTGAGCGAGTTCGCGGTCAACGCCGGCTTCGTCCGACGACGATACGGCGCGGCGAGCAACGACTACGGCCCGCTTGCGGGGTCGCTGTTCTACCGTCGGGGGATGAGCTCCCGGCTCACCCTCGAAGCGTCCGCCGAATGGACCGCGGGCCTGCTCAACGCGGGGCTCCGCGGTGATCTCGCGTTGGGGGGGCTCGCGCTCGTCACGACGGAAGCGCGCTACAGCCGCGACAGCGCCTCGGGGCTCAGCGGAACGCTGCTGAGCGTCGGGGTGGAATCGAGCGGAAGCCAACTTTCCGGGCGGATCGGCGCAACTTTGCCCAGCGCCGGTTATCGCGATGTCGCCAGCAAGCTCGGCGATCCGCCGCCGCCGCGGCTCTACGTCGCGCAGATCGGCTTCGATCTGGGCAGCTTCAACCGCTTGCAGCTTTCCGCCTCGCGGCAGGAAGTCCTGCCCGACCCGCGCTATCCGGCGGCCGAGCGGCGCACCGACGTGGTGAACGCGGCGCTGCGCATGCGGATCAACCGGTCGATCGACGTGTTCGGCTCGCTCGGCTACCGACGCGGCGAAATGAGCGGGTCCAGCTTCACCGCGTTTACCGGTGTGTCGATCCAGCTCGGCCAGGGGCGCAGCTCGCAGATCACCGCCAGCAAGGGGAGCCGCACGCCGTTCTCCGGCTCCGCGACCATGCGGCAATACGACATCGAAGGGCAGCCACTGGGCTACGGGTTCGAGCGCACGTTCGGCCAAGGGGCGCGCACCTCGGGCTCGCTCGCCTATCGCGCCGACTTCGCGCGGGTCGAGGGCGAGGTCGAGCGGGTGCGCGGGGCGTTCGCCGCCCGCGCGAGCGCGCGCGGCACGCTGATCCTCGCGGGCGGGGCCGCATTCGCCCGCAACCGCACTGGCGGGACCTACGCGTTGGTGCGCACCGGGAGGGTCGGCGCGGTGCCGATCATGCGCGAGAACCGCCCGGCGGGGCTCACCGGCGCAAACGGCCTGCTGCTGGTCGAAAACATCCCCCCGCAGGTGGCGATCGGGTTCGACGTCGATGCCGATAAGCTCCCGCTCGACGCGCTGGCGCGCGACGTGCGGAAGCGCGTGGTGATCCCGCGCGGCGCGGTCGGGCTGGTCGCGCTCGACGTGATCCGCTTCGTGCCGCGGCAGGTGCGGGTAGTGGATGGCGAGGGGCGGCCGCTGGCCGCGGGGCTGGTGGCGCGCGCGCTCCCCTCGGGCGAGACGAGCCTCGTGGGGTTCGACGGCATCGTCGAGATCAACGCGGGGAGCGGCGACCGGCGGCTGGCGATCGGCGCCGGCGAGCGTGCGTGCACGGTGGAACTCGCGGGAGTGGATCTCACGGCGGAGACTTCACCCCCGCTGCTGTGCGAGCGACGGACCATCGCGCAGGACGGCGAAGCGCTGCCGCTCGTCGCGCAGGCGGATCGCGCACGTGGCACCTCGCGCGGCGCGCGGAAGCCGCCGGCTAGCGGGCCTTGATGATCTTGACTCGCTTGTCCGGGGCCGGCTGCGGCGCGCGCGGGCTGCGCGGGACCGAGCGACTACGGGTCGGCACGTCGATCCACTCCTCGGTCACCGTCTCGCGCACCACCGCGCGCTGCGGCACCGCCACCAGCACCGGCACATAGGCGACCGCCGGATAACCGTAGCCATACCCGTAGCCATAGGCGTGCCCGGGATAACCGTGACCGTATCCGGGGGGACCGCCTGCCATGTAGCGATCGAGGTGCCAGGCGCATTCGTCTTCGCGCCGGCGGTCGCCCGCCGCGCCGATCGCGGCGCCGATGGCCAGGCCTGCGAGCCCGCCGATGCCGGCTCCCAGGAGGGTCCCGCCGAGCCGCTCGCTGTCGAACGCGCGGTTGCCGATAACCCCGCCCGCGGCACCGCCGAGCAGCCCGCCGATGACGCTGCCGCGTTCCTCGCGACTGACCCCGCGGATGCGTTCGCGGCAGTTGAGCAGCCAGGCCTCACGGTCGAACGGCGGCACCCGTCCGTGTTCCGTCGCGTGGCCCATTGCGTGCGGCGGATAGCCGTGCGGCGCATGCGCCTGCGGGAGCGGCGGCGCCCGGTGGTGCGGCGGATGCCCCCGCATCGGCGCTGCGTGCCCATGGTGCATCGGCGCCGCGGCCGGAGGCGGCACGGGCAGCGGCTGGACCATCGGCTCGCCGTGATAGATCGTTTCGGTCTCGCTCGATTCCTCGGCGTATGCGTAGGGCTCGCCCGGCTGCGCGAGCGCGGGGGAAGCCCAGGCCAGCGCGCCGGCGGCGACGGTGAGTGCGAGGCGGTGAGCGGTCATGCGCGAATTCCCCTTGGCTCGCGCGCGGGCCGCCAGCGGTCCGAGTCGCGCGTTAACGGAAAATTTAGCATGAGCGCGCAGCGGCCCAACCCCGGGCCCGGCGCTTGTCCCGAAACGGGGCGCTAGATGCGGCCCGCCAGGAGCTCGGCGAGCGCCTCGATCCCGGCCGCGTCCTGCGCGTCGAAGCGCGCGGCTCGCGGGCTGTCGAGGTCGATCACCGCGACCACCGCGCCGTCGCGCGTCACCGGCACAACCAGCTCGCTGCGGCTCGCCGCGTCGCACGCGATATGGCCGGGGAAGGCGTGGACATCGGGCACCAGTTGGGTCCTGCCGCTCGCCGCCGCCGCGCCGCACACGCCGCGGCCGAACGGGATGCGGATGCACGCCGGGCGCCCGGCGAACGGCCCGAGCACGAGCTCGTGCTCGCCGGCGAGCGCGCGATAGAACCCCGCCCAGTTCAGCTCGGGCACGAGCTCCCACATCAATGCGGCGACGTTGGCCATGTTGGCGACCGCGTCGGGTTCCCCGGCGGTCAGCGCGTCGGCCGCGGCGACGAGCTCGCGGTAGAGCTCCGGCTTGGACAATGCGGGATCGGGGCGGAAATCGTACATCGGCTGCCGGCATGTAGCGCGCTGCGCCGTTGCCGCAAGCGCGCCGCTCGCTTATCTCGGGGCGCATGAGCACCGGCCGCAAGATCCTCATCGGGCTGCTCGTCGCGATCGTGCTGATCGGCGGCGTGGTGGCCTATCTCCTCACCCCCGACAAAGCCCGGCAGCCGCTGTCCGCGCTGACCGGCCCCGAGCCCGAGCTGCTGCGCCCGCGCGAGGAGACCATTCCCACTGTCGCAATCGCCGAACCCACCGGCTGGCCCGCGGGCGAAGCGCCGGTGGCGGCGCAGGGGCTGGCAGTCACCCGCTTCGCCGAGGGGCTCGATCACCCACGCACGCTCTACGTGATGCCCAACGGCGACGTGCTCGCGGCGCTCACCAACCGTCCGCCGAGCAAGGGCCCCGGCGGGCTCGAGGGGCTGGTGATGAAGTTCCTGTTCAAGAAGGCCGGCGCCGGGGTGCCGTCGGCCGACAAGATCGCGCTGTTGCGCGACGCCGACGGCGACGGGCGCGCGGAGCAGCGCGCGCTGCTCACGCATCCCGCGCTTTCGTCACCGTCGGGCATGGCCTACAAGGACGGCACGCTGTTCGTCGCCAACCACGACGCGCTGCTTGCCTTCCCGTATCAGGAGGGCGCGACGACGCTTAGCGGCACGCCGCGGAAGCTGATGGACCTCCCGCCCGCCGGCAACCACTGGATGCGCAACATCGTCCTTTCGCCCGATGGGACGCGAATCTTCGTCGCGGTCGGCTCGGCCTCGAACATCGCCGAGCGCGGCCTGGACGAAGAGCGTGGCCGCGCCGCTATCTGGGACTACAACCTCGAGACCGGCCGCCAGCGCCAGTTCGCGGCGGGCCTGCGCAACCCCAACGGGATGGACTTCTCGCCGTGGAGCGGCGAGCTGTGGACGGTGGTCAACGAGCGCGACATGCTCGGCTCGGACCTCGTGCCCGACTACCTGACCAATGTGCCGATCGGCGCGCAGTACGGCTGGCCGTGGGTGTGGTGGCGCAACAACTTCGACGAGCGGGTCGATCATCCGACGCCCGAGGGATTCAATCCCGACTACATCCGCATCCCCGAATACGCGCTCGGCCCGCACACCGCGCCGCTGGGGATGGCGTTCACCCGCGGCGGCACCCGGCTCGGTGAGCGATTCGCCTCGGGCGCGGTGATCGCGCGGCACGGCTCGTGGAACCGCGAGCCCAAGGCGGGCTACGACGTGATCTATGTCGCGTTCAACACGCGGGGGAAGCCGGTCGGCCAGCCCGTTCCGTTGCTGACCGGGTTCCTCGCCAGCGACGGCAAGACCACGCGCGGGCGGCCGACCTGGGTCGCGTTTGCCAAGGACGGTGCGCTGCTGGTGACCGACGACACCGCCGGCATCGTCTGGCGGGTGATCGCCCCGGGCGCTACGCCCGCCGCGCCGATCGAGCGGATCACCGGCGCACGCATGCCGGCGCAGCGCGAGCTCCGCGGCACCGGCGCTACTTTCGGTGAGGACTTCGCGCGCGAAGCGCCGAAATAGCTAGAGCGTGCGCCCGGCGCGCCCGGCGAGCTCGGTGACGAACTGCCACGCGGTGCGCCCCGAGCGGGCGCCGCGGCGCCTGGCCCATTCGAGCGCCTCCCCGGGCTCCCACGCGAGGCCGAGCGGATCGGCGTAGGCGGCGACGATCTCCAGGTAATCGTCCTGGCCCGCCGCGTGAAAACCGACCGACAGCCCGAAGCGGTCGGCCAGCGCCTGGAGATCGTCGAGCGCGTCGCGCGGGTTCACCGGATCGTCCTGCTCGCTCATGTGGCGCGGGACGATCGCGCGGCGGTTGCTGGTCACCGCCAGGCGCACGTTGGCCGGCCGCGCCTCGACCCCGCCTTCGAGCCAGGAGCGCAAGTGCCGCGGGCCGACGCTGTCGCCTGCCGCAAAGCCGAGGTCGTCGAGAAACACGAGGACGTTGCGCCGTGCTCCGGCGAGCTCGGCGAACAGCGCGGGCAGGCTCGCCAGCGCGTCGGGCGCGACCTGGACAAGCGCGAGGTTGCCGTGGTCCTGCGCCGCCACGGTGGCGGCGCGCACCAGCGCGCTTTTGCCCATCCCGCGCGCGCCCCACAGCAGCATGTCGTGCGCCGCACGGCCAACCGCGAGACGGGCGAGGTTGGCCGCGACGGTCTCCTTCTGCCGGTCGATGCCCTTGAGCTGGTCCAGCGCGGGCGCCTCGATCCGGGCAACCGGGCGCGCGGCGACGCCGTCAGAC
>JBHWTG010000112.1:0-6416 GCA_043427735.1 Tsuneonella sp.
CGTTGATCGCCGCGAGCGCGCTTTGCGCCGCCGCGAGGTCCGCCTCGACTCCGCGCAGCTCGGCGCGCGTCGCCGACAGCCGGCCGGAGATGGCCGTGCTTCCCCCGATCAGTTCGGGATGCCGCGCCTCGAACGCCGAGAGCTTGGCCTCGGCCGCTTCGAGCTCGGCCTTGCGCTCGTCGAGCTGCTGGTCGAGGAACACCACCGTCTCGGCGACATCGCCGCGGCTGCCGGCGATGTTCTCTTCGCGGAAGATGTCGATCAGCTTCTGGACGACGTTCTGCGCCAGCCGGGCGTTCTCGGCGTCGGACAGGCTGCGCTTGCCGACCTTGGCGGTGATCGTGAACAGGTTGTCCTCGACGCTCTCGACCTTGACGTCCTCGGCGAGGCTGGCGACCGCCTTCTCCATCTCGCGCTGGCTGGCGATGTCCTTGCCGAGGTCGGTCGAGCGGACCACCTTCTCGAGGTTGACCGCGCCCGCCAGCGTCTTCTTGACCCGCTGGATCTCGGCCGCGCCGCCGCCGGCGATCTTGAGCTGGTCGGCCAGCACGTCGTCGAGCTCGACGTAGATGCGCGCCTTCGATTCGTAGGCGTTGGGGATTATCGCCACCGCGGTCCAGCCGACCAGGCACACCCCCCACGCCACCGCCAGCACCAGCCAGCGGCGGGCCCAGGCCGAATGCGCCGCGGCGCGCAGTTCCTCGAACACCTCGTTCATCGCCGCGCGATCCTCAGAACATGCTTTCGGGGATGATGATCACGTCGCCCGGCTGGAGCATAACGTTGGCGCGGCTCTCGCCTTTCTTGAGCAGGTCGCCCAGGCGCAGGCCATACTCGCGCTGGCGGCCGGCCTGCTTGTCGAAGCGGATCAGCTTGGCCTTGTTGCCCGCGGCGAACTCGCTGAGGCCGCCGACCGCGATCATCGCGTCGAGCACGGTCATGTTGGCGCGGAACGGGATGCTCGCGGGCTTCTCGGTCGCGCCGATCACCCGCACCTGCTGGCTGAAGGTGCCCGCGAAATTGGTCACGATCACGCTGACCAGCGGCTCTTCGATGTACTGCGAGAGCTGCAGGCGGATGTCCTCGCTGAGCATCGCCGGGGTCTTGCCGACCGCGGGCATGTCGCTCACCAGCGGGGTGGTGATGCGGCCGTCGGGCCGCACCTGGATTTTCTCGGCGCTGAGCTCCGGATTGCGCCATACGCTGACGGTCAGCTCGTCGAGCGGGCCGATGATGTAATCCTCTCCCGGCCCTTCCTGCATCGCCACGAAGGAGGCCGGCGGCAACTGGCCGCCGCCGCCGGTCGAGGCGCAGCCCCCGAGCGCGAGCGCGGCGAGCGCGATGCTCGCGGTGAGCGGGTAGAGGCGACCTTGGGGCATCGATGCATCCTTGCTGGCGTCCGCACGATGCATCCGCCGGGAGCGACCCGGCGCACCGTTCGGCGCGTGTACCGGCCAGCTTTCTCGGCGAAATTGGTGAACATACCGTTAGGTTTGAACGGCGTTTACCTGGCCGGTCCCGCGGTGGGACAGCGCCGCGCGAATGGTTAAACGAGCAGCTCGCGCGCGGGGCCCTGGCCAAGGAAGTTGGCCGGCGAGGCGCTCGCCCCGTAGGCCCCGGCGCAGAACACCGCGACGAGGTCGCCGACCTCGGCGGCGGGCAGCAGCGCCTTGTCGGCCAGCCGGTCGAGCGGGGTGCACAGGCATCCGACGACGCTGGCGACTTCGTCAGCTTCGGCCGCGAACCTGGTCGCGATCGCCACCGGATAGTTGCGGCGAACGACGGTGCCGAAATTGCCCGACGCGGCGAGCTGGTGATGGAGCCCGCCGTCGGTGATGAGGTAAGTTTCGCCGTGGCTCACCTTCTTGTCGACCACCTCGCACAGATAGACCCCGGCCTCGCCGACGAGATACCGGCCAAGCTCGATACACAGCTCGGTCTCGGCCAGCGTCACCGGCAGCCGGGCGAACCGCGCCGCGAGCCGCTCGCCCACGCGCGCGAGGTCCACCGGCGTGTCCCCGGCGAAATAGGGAATCCCGAGCCCGCCGCCCAGGTTGAGCCTCGGCAGCGGTCCGGCATCGATCGCGCGCGCCAGCCGGTCGGCGAGATCGAGCACGTTGCCCTGAGTCTCGGCGATCGCTTCGGCGTCCAGTGCCTGGCTGCCGGTGAAGATATGCAGCCCGCGCCACTGGGCCCCTTCGGCGATCAGCTCGCGGGCGAGCGTCGGCACCCGCTCGGCATCGATCCCGAACGGCTTGGCCCCGCCGCCCATTTTCATCCCGCTGCCTCGCAGCTCGAAGTCGGGGTTGACCCGGATCGCCATCCGCGGAGCCTTGCCCAGCCGCCTGCCGATCGCCATCGCGCGGCGGGCCTCGTTCTCGCTCTCGCAGTTGAGCGTCGCGCCCGCGGCGATGGCGGCTTCGAGCTCGCGGTCGCGCTTGCCGGGTCCGGCGAAGCTGACCAGCGCGGGATCGATCCCCGCCTCGATGACCATCGCCAGCTCGCCGCCCGACGCGACGTCGAACCCGTCGGCGAGCCCCGCCATGTGCTCGAGCACCGGCCGCCACGCGTTGGCCTTGACCGCGTAATGGATCGCCAGCCGCGTCGGCATCGCCGCGCGCAGCTGCGCCATGCGCGCATCGAGGTGTGCGCGCGAATACACGAACAGCGGCGTCCCGCCCGCTTGCTGGACAAGCTCGCGCGCGGTCTTGCCGCCGACCGCGAGCTGGCCGTCGATCGCTTCGTACCCCGCCGGAATCGGCCCCAGCGGCTTCATGCCGCGAGCTCCGCCGCCAGCGCGTTGCGGTCGAGCTTGCCGTTGGGGTTGCGCGGCATGGCCTGGTAGGCGCGGATCGTGCGCGGCTGCATGAAATTGGGCAGCACGCCGGAGAGCGCCTTGCGCACCGCCTGCTCGTCGAACGCGCCCGCGGGGCGCACCGCCAGGCCGACCGCCTGCCCAAGGCCCGGGTCGGGCACGCCGACCGCGACCGCCTCGGCGACCAGCCCGGTGGCAAGCGCGGCGTCCTCGATCTCCTGCGGGCTGATGCGGTTGCCCGCGCTCTTGATCATCGCGTCGCGCCGGCCGACGAAGTACAGTAGGCCGTCGCTCGCGCGTCGCACCCGGTCGCCCGACCACACCGCGCTGCCGCCGTATGCGGAGGCGCGCGGCGCCGGCCGGAACCGCTCGGCGGTGCGCTCGGGATCGCGCCAGTAGCCTTGCGCCACCAGCGGGCCGGCGTGAACCAGCTCGCCCTCGGCATCGTCGGCCGCGATCTCGCCGTCGTCGCCGATCACCAGCACCTCGGCGAACGGAATCGCCCGGCCCATCGAGGTCGGGTGCGTGTCGACCAGCGCGGGGTCGAGATACGTCGAGCGAAACGCCTCGGTCAGGCCATACATCGGGAACAGCCGTGCGTGCGGAAACAGGCGGCGCAGCCCCCGCACCAGCGGTTCGGTGAGCGCGCCCCCGCTGTTGGTCAGCCGGCGCATCGATCCGATCGCTTCGGGCGGCCAATCGGCTTCGCTGAGCTGCAGCCACAACGGCGGCACCGCGGCGAGCGTGGTCACGCGGTGCCGGGCGCAGGCCTTCACCACGTCGCGCGGCACGAGGTAGTCGAGCGGCACCACGCAGCCTCCGGCGTACCAGGTGCTGAACAGTTGGTTCTGGCCGTAATCGAAGCTCAGCGGCAGCACCCCGAGCGTCACGTCGTCCGCCGCCAGGCCGAGATAGTGCGCGACGCTGACCGCGCCCAGCCACATGTTGGCGTGGCTCAGCATCACCCCTTTGGGCTTGCCGGTGGAGCCGCTGGTGTAGAGGATCGCGGCGAGGCCTGCCGGATCGTGGCTCGAGGGCGGGATCGGCTCGCACGCCTCGGCTGCCGCGAGCGCCTGCTCCTCGGCGAGCAGGGCGCATCCCTCGGCCACGTCGCCGGGCTCGAGCGTCGCCAGCCGGGCCGGCGTGCCGATCAGCAGCGCGGCGCCGCTGTCGGCGAGGATGTGCGCCACCTGCATCCGCTTCAGCAGCGGGTTGATCGGAACGTGCACCAGACCCGCACGCGCGCAGGCGAGCGGGAGAAGACAGGTCGCCTCACCCTTCGCCGCCCAGCTGGCGACCCGCTCGCCCGCCGCCGCCTGCTGCGCGAGCCACGCCGCGAGCCGGCCGACACGGCTTCTTAAATCCTCGTGGTTAAGCGTGCGGTCGCGCAAGACCAGCGCCGGTGCCACGGCATCCCCGCGCTCCGCGAGGTGATCGAGCGGCCGGGGCCGGGGATCGGGCGCGAGGGACATGGAAACTCCGGATAAGGCGGGAACGCGATTGGCCAGCGTCAGCTATCACGACACGGTTAACGTCTTGCAAGCCATCCCCGATGCGCCGGCAAGCCCGTTCGATCGGCCCGAGTGGTTCGCGTTGCTCGGCCGGCCGACGATCGCGTTCGCCTCGGCCGAGGACCGGCGCGCGGCGCTGGTGCTCACCGCGGCGAACGGCCGCTGCGAATCGCTGCGCAACTGGTACAGCTTCTCGTGGCGCCCGCTCGGCTGCACGGGGCTGTTGCCGGCGCTGGCGAAGGACCTCAAGCGGCGCACGGCGCGCGTGACGCTGTGGCCGGTGCCGGGCGAAGACGGCAGCGCGCGTGTCCTCGCCGCTGCCTTTCGCCAGGCCGGCTGGCTGGTCGCGGTCGAGCATTGCGACCATAACCATGTCCTGCCCGTGCGCGGGCGCAGCTTCGCGCAATACTGGCAAGCCCGCCCCGGGGCGATGCGCACCACGCTGAAGCGCAAGGCGAAGAAGGTCACGGTGGCGATCCACGACCGTTTCGATGCCGCGGCGTGGGCCGACTACGAAGCAATCTACTCCGAAAGCTGGAAGCCGGAGGAAGGCGATCCGGCGTTGCTGCGCGCGTTCGCCCAGGCCGAGGGGGCTGCCGGCCGGCTGCGGCTGGGGGTGGCCTACGCCGGGGGGGCGGCGGTCGCCGCGCAGTTCTGGACGGTCGAGCGCGGCGTCGCCTACATCCACAAGCTCGCGCACCGCGAGAGCGCCAGGCCGCTGTCGGCCGGGACCACGCTCAGCGCCGCGCTGTTCGAGCGCGTCATCGACGTCGACAAGGTCGATCTGGTCGATTTCGGCACCGGCGACGATGGCTACAAACGCGACTGGATGGAGCTCGACCGGCCGCGCTACCGGATAGATTGCCTCGATCCGCGTCAGCCCCGGTCCTGGCCCGCCCTCGGCAAGCGCCTTGCACGGGTTGTGCTCGGTCGCTAGTGGCGCTCGGCTTTCGTAAGGGGACGGTTCCCGCATGACCGACGACCATCACCTCGCCCCGAGCCGCGTGGCGATCGACGCGAAGCTGCGCGCGATCCTGTCCGACGTGCTCGGGCTCGATGCCGGGCGGGTCGCCGGGTTCGATGGGGCAACCGGGCTGTTCGGCCATCTGCCGGAGCTCGATTCGATGGCCGTCGCGGGCCTGCTGACCGAGATGGAAGACCGCCTCGACATCGTCATCGACGACGACGACGTCGACGGCGAGATGCTCGAGACTTACGGCGGCCTGCTCGCCTTCGCCGAGGCCAAAGCCGCCACCGCGTGACCCCGTTCGCGCTTCTCGACTGGCCGTGCCCCGCCCCCGGCGGCGGCACGCGCGACGAGCTGGCGCTCACGTTCGACGGCGGGCGCGAGCGGCGCCTGCTGGTGCTGCCGGCCTGGTTCGACGAGGCCAACAAGCTGCGCCGCCAGACGGTCGAGGTGATGCGCCGGCTCGATCTTTCGGGCATCGACAGCATGCTGCCCGACCTGCCGGGGTGCAACGAGAGCGAGGCGCCGCTCGCCGAGCAGACGCTCGAGCGCTGGCGCGAGGCCGCCGCGGCGGCGGCGGCGCACTTTCGCGCCACGCACCTCCTCACCTTGCGCGCGGGCGCGTTGCTCGCACCGCCGGGCCTCGCCGGCTGGGCCTATGCCCCCATCGCCGGCAGGCAGGTGCTGCGCGCGATGCTGCGCGCGCGGGTGATCGCGTCGAAGGAAGCAGGCAGGGCCGAACGCGGCGACGATCTCGCGGCCCAAGGTCGGCGCGAGGGGGTGGAGCTCGCCGGGTGGCCGATCGGGCCGGCGATGTTCGCCGCGCTGGAGAACGCCGAGCCCGCGACCGGTCTCGCCCCGATCGATCAGGCCATGCTCGGCGGCGCGGGTCTGTGGCTGCGCGCCGAGCCCGGCGAGGACGCCGAGCAGGCCGACGCGCTCGCGGCGCTCCTCGCGATCGGGCTGGCCGGCGAATGAGCCGGCTGCATCTTGCCTTCCCGTGCGGCAACACGCTGCTCGCGGGCACCCTCGACACCGCCCGCGGCGCCAGCGGCCTGCTGCTGGTGACCGGCGGCAACGAGCTGCGCAGCGGGGCCTTTTCCGGCCAGGCGGCGCTGGCAGC
>JBHWTG010000113.1:0-13127 GCA_043427735.1 Tsuneonella sp.
ACCTGAGCCCGGTGCGTTCCGCGCGCCCGGCGAGATGGGTACGGGCGAGAACTCCAGCGCCCCGTCGCGCAAGCAGAGCGAACGCTACCCCGCAAATCGCCCCGAGAGCGGCCGTCCGGTTGACGGCCGGGTGGCGCCGCAGCCCGCCGTCCCGCACGGCGCCGACCATACCCCTGCAGGCTGACACGATGGAAACGCCCATTCACTCCGAACCGCGCAGCGCGCTCGCCCAGATGATCTTCGGGCGGCTGAGCTGGGAATCGTTCCCGATCCACGAGCCGATCCTGCTGGTGACCTTTGCCGTGGTGGTGCTGCTCGGCCTCGGCATCGTCGGCGCGGTGACCAAATATCGGCTATGGGGCTGGCTGTGGCGGGAGTGGCTGACCAGCGTCGATCACAAGAAGATCGGCATCATGTACCTGATCCTCGGCATAGTCATGCTGGTGCGCGGTTTCGCCGACGCGGTGATGATGCGCCTGCAGCAATCGATGGCGTTCGGCAACGAGGGGTACCTCAACGCCCACCACTACGATCAGATCTTTACCGCGCACGGGACGATCATGATCTTCTTCGTGGCGATCCCGCTGATCTCGGGGATCATCAACTTCGTGATGCCGCTGCAGATCGGTGCGCGCGACGTGGCGTTCCCTTATCTCAACAGCCTGAGCCTGTGGCTCACCGTCGCGGGTGCGCTGCTGGTGATGATCAGCCTGTTCGTCGGCGAGTTCTCGACCGCCGGCTGGCTCAACTATGTGCCGGTGGCGAACCTCGAGAACAGTCCGGGCGTCGGTCCCGACTATTACCTGTGGGCGCTGCAGATAGCCGGGGTGGGCACGACGCTGTCGGCGATCAACATGGTGACCACCGTCATCAAGATGCGCGCCCCGGGCATGACGATGATGAAAATGCCCGTGTTCACCTGGACCGCGCTGTGCAGCCAGGTGCTGGCGATCGCCATCTTCCCGGCGCTCACCGGCGCCTTCGCGCTGCTGATGCTCGACCGCTATCTCGGCACGCAATTCTTCACCAACGACCTCGGCGGCAACCCGATGATGTACTGGAACCTGGTCTGGCTGTGGGGGCATCCGGAGGTCTACGTGCTGATCCTGCCGATCTTCGGGGTCTATTCGGAAATCACCTCGACCTTCTCGGGCAAACGGCTGTTCGGCTATTCGTCGATGGTTTACGCGACGGTGGTCATCACCATCCTCAGCTACCTCGTGTGGCTGCACCACTTCTTCACGATGGGCTCGGGCGCGAGCGTCAACAGCTTCTTCGGCATCGCGACGATGATCATCTCGATCCCCACGGGGGCGAAGATATTCAACTGGCTGTTCACGATGTACCGCGGGCAGATCCGCTTCGAGCTGCCGATGATGTGGGTCGTCGCGTTCATGCTGACGTTCGTCGTCGGCGGGATGACCGGCGTGCTGCTGGCGGTGCCCCCGGCGGACTTCGTGCTGCACAATTCGCTGTTCCTCGTCGCGCACTTCCACAACGTGATCATCGGCGGGGTAGTGTTCGGCCTGTTCGCCGGGATGACCTACTGGTTTCCCAAGGCGTTCGGCTTCAAGCTCGACGAGTTCTGGGGCAAGATCACCTTCTGGGGCTGGGTGATCGGTTACTGGGTGGCGTGGACGCCGATTTACATCGTCGGGCTGATGGGCACGACCCGGCGGGTGCGCTACTTCGACGATCCGAGCTTGCAGATCTGGTTCGTGATCGCCGGGATCGGCGCGCTGATCATTGGCATCGGCATCGTCGCGTTCGTGATCCAGATCGCGGTGAGCATCAAGAACCGCGACAAGCTGCGCGACACCACCGGCGATCCGTGGGACGGGCGCACGCTCGAATGGTCGACCACCTCGCCGCCGCCGCACTACAACTTCGCCTTCACCCCGGTGGTGCACGATCTCGATGCCTGGTACGACATGAAGCAGCGCGGGTACCGCCGGCCCGAGGGCGGCTACCGGCCGATCCACATGCCGCGCAACACCGGCACCGGGGTGATCCTCGCGGGGCTCGCCACGATCCTCGGGTTCGCGATGATCTGGTATATCTGGTGGCTTGCGGCAGTGGCGTTCGCGGCGCTGATCGCGGTCGCGGTCGGGCACAGCTTCAACTACAACCGCGACTATCACGTCCCGGTGGAGGAAGTCGTGCGCACCGAGCGCGGCAGCCTGGCGGGAGCGTCGGCATGAGCGCGGCAATGAACGCCCGGGCCGATGCGATCGCGGTCGACGCGGGGCCTGATCCGACCTGGCATCTGATCGAGCAGGAGGACCACGACCACGGCACCGGCAGCCCCACCGCGCTGGGCTTCTGGATCTACCTGATGAGCGACGCGCTGCTGTTCGCGACGATCTTCGCCACCTACGGCGTGCTCAGCACGAGCTATGCCGGCGGGCCCACGCCGCGCGAGATCTTCGACCTGCCGCTGGTGGCGCTCAACACCGCGCTGCTGTTGGTGTCCTCGATCACCTTCGGCTTCGCGATGCTGTCGATGGTGGGGGGATCGGTACCGCGGACCCAGGCGTGGCTGGTGGTTACCGCGCTGCTCGGCGCGGCGTTCGTGGGGATCGAGCTCTACGAGTTCGCGCACATGATCGCCGAGGGTGCGACGCCGCAGCGCAGCGGGTTCCTGTCGGGGTTCTTCGCCCTTGTCGGCACCCACGGCGCGCACGTGACCGTCGGCATCGTGTGGATCGCGGTGATGCTGGTGCAGATCGGCAAGCGGGGGCTGATCATCGAGAACCGCCGACGGTTGCTGTGCCTCAGCATGTTCTGGCACTTCCTCGACATCATCTGGATCGGCGTGTTCACCTTCGTCTACCTCATGGGAGTGTTGCGATGAGCGACTCCGACATCGTTCGCGCCGATCCCGATCTGCACGCCCACGGCGACGAGCACGGCCATGGCACCCTGAAGGCCTATCTGATCGGGTTCGTGCTGTCGGCGGTGCTGACCGCCATCCCCTTCGCGCTGGTGATGGCGGGCTCACCGTTTACCACCGGGTGGACGGTGTCGATCGTGGTCGCGTGCGCGATCGTCCAGATCGCGGTGCACAGTGCCTACTTCCTGCACCTCAACACCAGCGGCGAGGGCGGGTGGACGCTGCTCGCCTACGTGTTCACCGCGGTGATCGTGGTGATCACCATCGCCGGGTCGCTGTGGATCATGTACCATCTCAACACCAACATGATGCCGGGCATGCCCACCGGGCAGGTGAGCCAGACCCCGTGACCGCGCGCCGCGGGCGGTGGCTGCTGCCCGCGCTGTGCCTGCTTGGCGTCTGCCTGTTCGCCGCGCTCGGCGTGTGGCAGGTCGAGCGCCGCGCGTGGAAGCTCGACCTGATCGAGCGGGTCGAGCGGCGGCTCGCGGCGGCTTCGGTCGATCTGCCTCCGCGCTCGACCTGGCATGAGCTCGCCGCGCGCGACATCGAGTACCGCCGGGTATCGGCGCGGGGCCGGTTCCTCCACGAGCGCGAGACGCTGGTCGAAGCGCTGACCGAGCGGGGCGCCGGCTTCTGGGTCGTCACCCCGTTGCGCACCGCGCAGGGCACGGTGCTGGTCAACCGCGGCTTCGTCCCGCCCGAACTGCGCCGGCCCGAGGCGCGCGCGGCCGGGCAGGTAGAGGGCGAGGTCGCGGTGACGGGGCTCATCCGCTTGAGCGAGCCGCGAGGGCGCTTCCTTCGCGCGAACCACCCCGCCGGCGAACGATGGTATTCACGCGACGTTGCCGCCACCGCGGCAAGGCGCCGTCTGTCGTCCGTCGCACCGTTCTTCGTGGACGCCGAC
Organism: Tsuneonella sp.; assembly: GCA_043427735.1. Classification (GTDB taxonomy): domain Bacteria; phylum Pseudomonadota; class Alphaproteobacteria; order Sphingomonadales; family Sphingomonadaceae; genus Tsuneonella. The sequence continues at coordinate 3,798 of JBHWTG010000113.1, forward strand.
GAGGCGTCCAACCCCGGCGGCTATCCGGTCGGCGGCCTGACCGTCGTGCGCTTTCGCAACACCCACCTGATCTACGCGCTGACCTGGTTCGCGCTTGCGGGGTTGAGCGCGTTCGGCCTGATCCTGACGCTGCGGGCGAGGAAATAGATTCGCCCCGGCGCTTGACTTTCACATATAACGATATCCTTATATGGCGATGACGATTGAAACGGTCATGCGCGCGCTCGGCGATGCCACAAGGCTGCGGATCATGCGGCTGATCGCCGCGATGGAGCTGGCGGTGGGTGAGCTCGCGCATGTCCTGGGGCAGAGCCAGCCGCGGGTCTCGCGCCACATCGCGATCCTCGCCGACGCCGGCCTCGCCGAGCGGCGGCGCGAGGGAAGCTGGGTGTTTCTCCGCCAATCCGATGCCGCCAGCCCGCGGCTCGCGCGCGCGGTGGCGCGGCTGCTCGCCCTGGCGGAGGAGGAGGACGAGGAGTTCGCACGCGGGTGTGCAGAGGATCGCCGCCACCTCGCCGCGATCCGCGAGACGCGTGAACGGAGCGCGGGCGAGTTCTTCGCGCGTCATGCCGGCGAGTGGGATCGGCTGCGGGCGCTGCTGGCGCCGGCCGAAGCCGTCGAGCGGGCGCTGGTTTCGGCGCTGGGCGACGGCGATCTGGGGCGCGTGCTCGATATCGGCACCGGCACCGGGCGCATCGCCGAGCTGCTCGAGCCCGCGGCCGAGCGGGTCACTGCCCTCGACAAGAGCCCCGAGATGCTCCGCTTCGCGCGCGCCCGGCTGCAGCACCTTCCCGCGGGCAGGGTCGAGCTGCTCCAGGGCGATTTCGCTTCCCTGCCGTTCGCGGGGGCGAGCTTCGATACGGTCGTGTTTCACCAGGTCCTGCACTACGCGCAGCAGCCCGATTTCGCGCTGGCCGAGGGCGCGCGCGTCTGCCGCGCCGGGGGGCGGATCGCGATTGTCGACCTCGCCGCGCACGAGCGCGAGGAGCTGCGCCGCTCGCACGCGCATGCGCGGCTCGGCTTCGCCGACGACCTGATGGCGGCGATGCTCGAGCGGCACGGCTTCGCCGCAGCCCCTCCGGCGACGGTCGATGGGGGCGAACTCGCGGTGAAAGTGTGGATCGCGCGGCGCCTTGCGCCCGCACTGCCGAGGATCGGGGGCGACGCCGCCGCTCCGCTGCGCAAGGCGACGGGCCGATGAACGCCGAGATCGCCCACGCGCAGCCGCTGTACGCCTCGCTGCCTGGGGACATCGGCGTCAGCTTCGAATTCTTTCCCCCGAAGACCGAGAAGATGGCCGAGACGCTGTGGGACAGCGTGCAGACGCTCGCCCCCCTGCGACCCGATTTCGTCTCGGTGACCTACGGCGCGGGCGGCTCGACCCGCGAGCGCACGCATGCCGCGGTCGAGCGGATCGTGCGCGAGACCGGCATCCCGGCAGCCGCGCATCTGACCTGCGTCGGGGCCACGCGCGAGGAAGTCGATGCGGTCGCGCGGGCATACTGGGGGATCGGCGTGCGCCACATCGTCGCCCTGCGCGGCGATGTCGCCGAGCCGGGCGCGCGCTACGCGCCGCATCCGCGAGGCTATGCCAACGCAGCCGACCTGGTGGCGGGGCTCAGGCAAATCGCGCCGTTCGAGATTTCGGTCGGGGCCTATCCCGAGCGCCATCCCGATTCGGCGGATGACGCGGCCGATCTCGACAACCTCAAGCGCAAGATCGACGCCGGCGCGACCCGCGCGATCACCCAGTTCTTCTTCGATCCCGAGTGCTTCTTCCGCTTCCGCGACAAGGCGGCCGCCGCGGGGATCGAGGCGGAAATCGTGCCGGGCGTAATGCCGGTGATGAGCTTCGCCAGCGTGCAGCGCATGAGCGGCCTGTGCGGCACCGCGATCCCGCACTGGATGGAGACGCTGTTCGAAGGCCTCGACGAAAAACCCGGTGCGCGCCAGCTGGTCGCCGCCACGCTGGCCGCCGAACTGTGCCGCCGCCTCTATGCGGGCGACGTGCGCAAATTCCATTTCTACACCCTCAACCGCGCCGAGCTGAGCTATGCGATCTGTCACCTGCTCGGCCTACGCCCTGTGGGAGATATCTCATGACCACCATCGTGAAGCGCCCCGTCCGCACGAAGGGTGCGATCATCCATTTCGGCCCCAAGGGATACATGCGGCACATGCGCGAATGGTGGGAGCGCGAGCAGGCGAACAAGGCCGCGGCCGCTGACGAGACCGGGAGGAATTTCGATGAGCAGGCGTGAGCAATTCCTCGCCCATTGCGCGCAGCGTATTCTCATCACCGATGGGGCGTTCGGCACCGAGATCCAGAACGCGAACCTCGCGGAAGCGGACTACGCGGGCTCACTCGGGCTCGCGCGCGACCAAAAGGGCAACAACGACATACTCGCGCTGACCGCGCCGCATGTGCCGGCAGCGATCCACCGCGCCTATTTCGAGGCGGGTGCGGACATCGCGGAGACAAACACCTTCTCGGCCAACCGGATCAGTCAGGCGGACTACGCAGCGGAGCATCTGGTGCGCGAAATCAACCTGGAGAGCGCCCGGATCGCCCGGGGCCTGGCGGACGAGTTCGAAGCGCGGGACGGTCGTCCGCGCTTCGTCGCCGGCGCGGTCGGGCCGACCAACAAGACGCTGTCGCTTTCGCCCCACGTCGAGGACCCGGGATACCGCGAGATCGACTGGGACACGCTGGTCGACGTCTACCGCGAGCAGGCCGAAGCGCTGGTCGAGGGCGGAGCGGACTTCATTCTCATCGAGACGGTGTTCGATACCCTGAACGCCAAGGCCGGGATCATGGCGGTCAAGCAGGTCGAGCGCGCGCTCGGCCGAGAGGTGCCGGTGATGCTGTCGATGACGCTGACCGACCTGTCAGGGCGCAACCTCTCGGGCCACACGGTCGAGGCGTTCTGGCACGCGGTGCGCCACGCCAAGCCGCTGACAATCGGCCTCAACTGCTCGTTCGGCGCCACCCAGCTGCGCCCGCATGTGAAAACGCTGTCGGAAATCGCCGATGCGCCGATCATGGTCTATCCCAATGCCGGCCTGCCCAACGAGCTCGGTGCCTACGACGAGGCGCCGGATGAGACCGCCGCGCTGGTCCGCGAGTGGGCGAGCCACGGTCAGGTGAACGTGCTCGGCGGCTGTTGCGGCTCGACCCCGGCGCACATTGCGGCGATCGCCGAGGCCGTGAAGGGGCTGGCCCCGCGCCGCCTGCCGCAGCCGCCGGTGGTGACGCGGCTCGCCGGGCTCGAGCCGTTCACGATGGCGGCGTAGCGTCACCCTCGAGTTCCGTTCGTCCTGAGGTGGGGCTGAGCGGAGCGAAGGCCCGTCTCCAAGGACAGCGAGCGGTGCCTCGAGAAGCCGTGTCGACAAGCTCAGCGCTCCTCACCACGAACGGATACATGTTTTGAACGACCTATCCTCCAACCGCCCCGCCGGCTCCCGCTTCGTCAACATCGGCGAGCGCACCAACGTCACCGGGTCGGCGGTGTTCAAGAAGCTCGTCATGGCGGGCGACTATGCGGCCGCGGTCGAGGTCGCACGCCAGCAGGTCGAGAACGGCGCGCAGGTGATCGATGTCAACATGGACGAGGGCCTGCTCGACGCGGTCCATGCGATGACGACGTTCTTGAAGCTGATCGCCGCCGAACCCGACATCGCCCGCGTGCCGGTGATGATCGACAGCTCGAAATGGGAAGTGATCGAGGCGGGCCTCAAGTGCGTCTCGGGCAAGCCGATCGTCAACTCGATCAGCATGAAGGAAAGCGAGGCGGCGTTCCTCGAGCACGCGCGCAAATGCATGGACTACGGCGCCGCGGCGGTGGTCATGGCGTTCGACGAGGCTGGCCAGGCCGATACCAAACCGCGCAAGGTCGAAATCTGCCAGCGCGCCTATCACCTTCTGACCGGGATCGGTTTTCCGCCCGAGGACATCATCTTCGACCCAAACGTGTTCGCTGTTGCCACCGGGATCGAGGAGCACGACCGCTACGCGCTCGATTTCATCGAGGCGGTCTCCGAGCTCAGGCAACTGTGCCCGCACGCGCACTTCTCGGGCGGGCTGTCGAACCTCTCGTTCAGCTTCCGCGGCAACGAGACCGTGCGCCGCGCGATGCACTCGGTGTTCCTCTACCACGCGATCCCCGCCGGGCTCGACATGGCGATCGTCAACGCCGGGCAACTCGACATCTACGATGCGATCGATCCTGTGCTGCGCGAGGCGTGCGAGGATGTGATCCTGATGCGGCGGCCCCCCGCGGGCGGCGAGTTCGACTCCGCGACCGAGCGGCTAATCGCGCTCGCCGAGAGCTACAAGGGCAGGAGCAAGGAGGACGAAAAGGCCGCCGAGGAATGGCGTGGCTGGGAAGTCTCGCGGCGCATCGAGCACGCGCTGGTCAAGGGTATCGACGCCTACGTGGTCGAGGACACCGAGGAGGCCCGGCAGGCCTTCGCTCGCCCGATCGAGGTCATCGAAGGTCCGTTGATGGACGGAATGAACGTCGTCGGCGACCTGTTCGGCAGCGGCAAGATGTTTCTGCCGCAAGTGGTCAAGTCCGCCCGCGTGATGAAGAAGGCGGTCGCGCACCTCATCCCCTTCATCGAGGCGGAGAAGGAGGCCTCGGGTCTCGCCGACACGTCGAAGGGGCGGATCGTGATGGCGACCGTCAAGGGCGACGTTCACGACATTGGCAAGAACATCGTCGGCGTCGTGCTCCAGTGCAACGGCTACGAGGTGATCGACCTCGGCGTGATGGTTCCGTGGTCGAAGATCATCGAGACCGCCAACGACAATCAGGCCGACATGATCGGTCTATCGGGCCTTATCACCCCCTCGCTCGACGAGATGGTGACGGTCGCCGAGGAGATGGCCCGTGCGGGCATGACGATGCCGCTGCTGATCGGCGGCGCCACGACGAGCAAAGTCCATACCGCGCTCAGGATCGACCCCAAGTACGACGGTCCGGTGGTCCATGTGCTCGACGCCAGCCGCGCGGTCGGGGTGGCCAGCCGGCTGCTGTCGGATACCCAGCGCGACGCGTTCGTCGACACTACCGCGCAGGAATACGCCAAAGTGCGCGAGGCGCGCGAGGGCAAGGCGCAGAGCGTGTTGCTGACGCTCGAGGAAGCGCGCGCGAACTTCTACGACCCCAACTACGCCGACAAGCCCGCTCCGCCGGCGCGGCCTGGCGTGCACGTGTTCGAGGACTGGAGCCTCGCGGACCTGCGCGAATACATCGACTGGACGCCGTTCTTCCGCGCCTGGGAGTTGCACGGCAATTACCCCGCGATCCTCGATGACGAGGTGGTCGGCGAGACGGCGCGCAGCCTCAAGGCCGATGCCGACGCGATGCTCGATCGGATGATCGCCGAGAAGTGGCTGGTGGCCAAGGGCGTCGCCGGGCTGTGGCCCTGCGCGCGCGATGGTGACGACGTCACGATCCACCTGGTCGAGGAGGAACGCCACGTGCTGCTCCCGTTCCTCCGCCAGCAGGTCAAGAAGAGCCGCGACCGCGCGAACATGTGCCTCGCCGACTTCATCGACCCCGCGGGTGACTGGATCGGCGGCTTCGCGGTCGGCATTCACGGGATTGAGCCCCATGCGGCCCGCTTCAAGGCCGATCGTGACGATTATTCGGATATCCTGCTAAAGGCGCTGGCCGACCGGCTCGCCGAGGCGTTCGCCGAACGGCTGCACCAGCACGTGCGCACCGATCTGTGGGGCTACGCGCCGGGCGAGCAGCTCAGCAACACGGCGCTGATCAAGGAGGAGTACCGCGGCATCCGTCCCGCGCCCGGCTATCCCGCGTGCCCCGATCACAGCCTGAAGCCGGTGCTCTTCGAGCTGCTCGACGCCACGCGCGCCACCGGGATTACGCTGACCGAGAGCTTCGCCATGCTGCCGACCGCCGCGGTCAGCGGATTCTACTTCGGCCATCCCGAAGCCCAGTACTTCGGCGTCGCCCGGATCGGGCGCGACCAGGTGGAAGATTATGCGCGGCGGCGCGGCGTATCGGTCGAGCAGGCCGAGCGGTGGCTGCGACCCAACCTGGATTGACCGCGCTGCGATAGTCGCGCAGGAGCGGGCCGTCGCCGGGTGCGAATCCCGACGTCCGCCATGGGAGAGCGCCCTGCCGCGAGGCAGGACCGCCGAAGGAGCAACCGCCCCGGAAACTCTCAGGCACACGGGACCGTGGCGGGCCGCGCGATACTCTGGAAAGCGCCGAGCGTTTTGCGCGCGAGGCCACCGACGGTGTAAGCCTGTCTCGGCAGGCCAAACTCTCAGGTTTCCCGACAGAGGGGGCAGCGGTTGCAAGACGGTCTATCGGCCGTCGGCCGCGCTGTCGGGACACGCGCGTGAGCGATAACGAACAGCCGATCGAAACGCAGGCGCTGCCGCTCGATGCCTGGCACCGAGCCCGGGGCGCGCGCATGGTGCCCTTCGCCGGCTATGCGATGCCGATCCACTATGCCGGTCCGCAGGGGGGGATCATGGCCGAGCACCTGTGGGTGCGCGAGCACGCCGGTCTGTTCGATGTCAGCCACATGGGCCAGCTGATCGTCGAGGGTGAGGGCGCGGCCGAAGCGCTCGAGCGCATCTTGCCGGGCGACGTCTCGGCGCTGAAGTCTGGCCGCATCCGCTACTCGCTGTTGCTGGCCGAGGACGGCGGTATCCTCGACGACCTGATGGTCACGAACGTGAGCCAAGCGGGGGACCCGCCGCGTTACTACCTGGTGGTCAACGGCGCGACCAAGTGGGACGATATCGCGTTTCTGCGCGAGCATCTGCCCGACGAGATCACCCTCACGCACCTCGACAATCGCGGGCTGCTCGCGCTCCAGGGGCCCGAGGCGGCGGTGGTGCTCGACAGCGTGGCGCCGGGTGCCGCCGACGATCTCTACTTCATGCAGGCCGCCGCGGCCGATTGGCATGGCGAGACGCTGTGGATCGGCCGCGGCGGATACACCGGCGAGGACGGCTTCGAGCTGTCGTTTCCCGCCGAGCGGCTGAGCGAACTCGCCGACGCGCTGATCGCCGACGAGCGGGTGCGCCCGGTCGGGCTCGGCGCGCGCGATTCGTTGCGGCTCGAGGCCGGCCTGCCGCTCTACGGGCACGACCTCGACGAGAGCGTCGACCCGGTCGAGGGCGGCGCCGCCTTCGCGGTCTCGAAACGCCGCCGCCAGGAGGGGGGCTTCCACGGGGCCAAGCGCATTCTCAGCCATCTCGCCGATGGTCCCGCGAACAAGCTGGTCGGCCTCGCGGTCGATGGCCGCGTGCCGGTGCGCGAGGGGGCCACGATCTACGCGAGCGACGCCCCGGTCGGCCGGGTGACCTCGGGCGGGTTCGGCCCCAGCGTCGGCGCGCCGATCGCGATGGGCTTCGTGGAGACACAATACTCGGCCCCCGGCACGCCGCTCGAGGCCGAGGTTCGGGGCAGGCGCGTGCCGCTGACCGTCGAGACGATGCCCTTCATTCCGCACCGCTATCATCGCAAAGGAACCCAAGCGTGACCCGATACTTCACCGAAGATCACGAGTGGATCGAAGTCGACGGCGACACCGCGACCGTGGGCATCACCGACTATGCGCAGGGCCAGCTGGGCGACATCGTGTTCGTCGAAGTGCCGGCCGAGGGAACCGCGCTCGAGAGAGGCGGCGAGGCGGCAGTGGTCGAGAGCGTCAAGGCGGCGAGCGACGTCTATTCGCCAGTCAGCGGCACCGTCATCGAGGGCAACCCGGCGCTCGAGGAAGACCCGGCGCTGGTCAACACCGCGCCCGAGGGTGAGGGTTGGTTCTTCAAGCTGCGGATCGACGATCCCGCCGAGCTCGACGGACTGGTGGACGAAGGGGCCTACAAGGCGTTCTGCGACACGCTCTGACACCCGCAACGCGGCGCACAAAAGGTTCAACATGCGTTACCTGCCTTTGACGGACGCCGATCGCGGCGAGATGCTGAGCGTAATCGGCGCGACCGATGTCGATGCGCTGTTCGCCGACGTTCCGGCCGAGCATTACCTCGAGCGACCCATCGAGGGCCTACCGCTCCACGCCGCCGAGATGGCGGTCGAGCGGCATATGCGGCGGCTTTCGAAGAAGAATCTCGCCGCCGCCGATGCCGCGTTCTTCGTGGGGGCGGGGGCGTATCGCCACCATATCCCGGCGAGCGTCGACCATCTGATCCAGCGCGGCGAGTTCCTGACCGCCTACACGCCCTACCAGCCCGAGATCGCGCAGGGCACGCTGCAGATGCTGTTCGAGTTCCAGAGCCAGGTCGCCCGGCTCTACGGCTGCGCGGTGGCCAACGCCTCGATGTACGACGGCTCGACCGCGTGCTGGGAAGCGATCGTAATGGCCGGGCGTATCACGCGCAAAAGCCTCGCGATTTTGCACGAAGGGCTGCATCCGCACTATGTCTCCACCATCCGCACGATGGCCAAGTTCACCGGCGACGACATCGCCGACCGCGCGCCGACCCTCTCGCCCGGCGGAGGCATCGATGCGGTGATCGCAGAGATCGAGGCCAGCGAGCCGAGCTGCGTGGTGGTGCAGTATCCCGACATTCTCGGGCGGATTTACGACCTCGCCCCGATCGCCGCGGCGGCGCACGCCAAGGGCGCGCTGCTGATCGCGGTCAACACCGAGCCAGTGGCGCTCGGTGCCTTGAAATCGCCCGGGGAGATGGGCGCCGACATCGTCGTGGGCGAAGGGCAGGCGCTGGGCGTCGGATTGCAGTTCGGCGGACCGTACCTCGGGCTGTTCGCGGTGCGCGATGCGAAGCACGTGCGGCAGATGCCCGGGCGGCTGTGCGGCGAGACGGTGGACGCGGAAGGCAAGCGCGGGTTCGTGCTCACCCTCTCGACCCGCGAGCAGCACATCCGCCGCGAGAAGGCGACCAGCAATATCTGCACCAATTCGGGGCTTTGCGCGCTGGCCTTCTCGATCCATCTCACCTTGCTCGGCGAGCAGGGGCTGCGGGCGCTGGCGGCGGAAAACCACCGCCTCGCCTGCCGCGCGGCCGACCGGCTTGCGCAAGTGCCGGGCGTATCGCTGCTAAACGAGAGCTTCTTCAACGAGTTCACGCTCGTTCTTCCCGGCGATGCGAGGGTGGCGGTGCGCGCGCTGGCCGAGCGCAAGGTGCTCGCCGGGGTCTCGCTCGGGCGGCTCTATCCGGCCGAGGAGCAGCTCGGGCGCGGGCTGGTCGTCGCCGTCACCGAGACCGCCAGCAAGGAGGACATCGAGACCTTCGCCAGCGGGCTCGAGGAGGTGCTGGCATGACCGCGCCCAACCGCAGCGGGTGGAAGCCGGCAGTGC
>JBHWTG010000114.1:0-6916 GCA_043427735.1 Tsuneonella sp.
GCCCAGCAGCAGCTGGACGAACAGCACCGCCGCCGCGATCCACGCGAACCCGGTCAGCTGCGCGGGGCGCGCCGCGCGGTCGCGCTCGAGCGCCAGCAGGTCGAGCGCGGTCCACACGAGGCCCGCCAGCGTGAGCAGCGCGGTGACGAGGTGAATCGACAGCCAGAAATGGCTGACGTCGGTCGCGGTCTGGTTGATACCCGAGCGGACCATGAACCAGCCGAACGCGCCCTGCAGCCCGCCCAGTGCGAGCAGCGCGATCAGCCGCGCCTTGTAGCCGTCGGGAATAGCCCGCTTTGCCCAGAACCACGCCAGCGGCAGCGCAAAGGCGAGCCCGATCACCCGCCCGAGCAGCCGGTGGAACCACTCCCAGAAGTAGATGAACTTGTAGTCGGCGAGCGTCATCCCGGCGGGGCCGGTGACGTTGCGGTATTCGCCAATTTCGCGGTACTTGGCGAACTCGGCTTCCCACTGCGCGTCGGTGAGCGGCGGGATCGCCCCCGTCACCGGCTTCCATTCGGTGATCGACAGGCCCGATTCGGTGAGCCGGGTGATTCCGCCGACGACGACCATCGCCACCACCAGCGCCGCGACCACGAACAGCCAGTTGGCAATCGCGCGCGGCTTCCAACCTTCGGTAACCTGGCTGCGGGGCGACCGTCCTTCGACAGGCTCAGGACGAGCGGACGCCGATTCCCGTTCCTTTCCTCGCCCGTTCGCAAGCTTTGAGGCGATCTCCTTCGCCCGTCCGACCTGAGCCTGGCGGAGGATGCTGGCGGGCTCGGGCGAGATCGGACCGGGTTCCATCGCTCGCGCCCATGCGTCCGCCGGAGCGGAATCGCAAGCGCACCCGCGCAAGCCCCTTGCGTAACGATACAGTGTTACATAGATGCGAGGCCGATCATGGCCAATGCGCTCTTCTCGTCGATTCGCGGCAATCTCGACCGCGCGGGGATCACGCTCTCGGCGCTGTGCGTGGTGCACTGCCTGGCGACGATCGTGCTGGTTTCGGCGCTCGGCCTCGGCGGCGAGCTGCTGGCCGATCCGATCATCCACGAAGTCGGGCTGGCGCTGGCGATGATGGTCGCGGCGGTTGCCATCGGCATGGGCGCGTTGCGCCACCGGCGTGCGGTGCCGTTCGTCACGGCGATGACCGGCCTCTCGTTCATGGGCGGCGCGCTGGCGGTGGATCACGGCTACGAGGAAGCGGTGCTGACGATCATCGGTGTCGCGCTGGTCTCGCTCGGTCACATCCTCAACTTGCGCGCCTGCCGCTGCGCGCTATCTGGCGGCAATGCCTGCACCGCTGAGCCTGACCGTTAACGGGGAGCCGCGCCGGACCACCGCTGCCACCGTGGCCGACCTCGTCCGCGAACTGGGCCTCGCGCCGGAAAAGGTCGCCGTCGAGCGCAACGGCGAGATCGCCCCGCGATCGGCGCTGGAGGCGGTCGCGCTGGCGGACGGCGACGTGCTCGAGATCGTCCACTTCGTCGGCGGCGGTTGAGCAAAGTTCCCTTCCCCCCGTCAGGGGAGAGGGCTATTGCGCCTCCTATCCCGCGCGCATACCTCGACGGTATGGACATGCAGACCACTCTTGCCGACGCCGACAGCTGGGAGGTCGCCGGCCACCGCTTCACCTCGCGGCTGATCGTCGGCACCGGCAAGTACAAGGACTTCGCCGAGAACGCCGCCGCGCTCGCGGCGAGCGGGGCCGAAATCGTCACCGTAGCGGTGCGCAGGGTCAACATCTCGGACCCGAGCCAGCCGGTGCTGATGGATTTCATCGACCCGAAGCAAATCACCTACCTTCCGAACACCGCCGGCTGCTTCACCGCCGAGGAGGCGATCCGCACGCTGCGGCTCGCGCGCGAGGCGGGCGGGTGGGAGCTGGTCAAGCTCGAGGTGCTGGGCGAGGCGCGCACGCTCTATCCCGACATGCGCGAGACGCTGAAGGCGACCGAAGTGCTCGCCCGCGAAGGCTTCAAGCCGATGGTCTATTGCGTCGACGATCCGATCGCGGCCAAGCAGCTCGAGGATGCCGGCGCGGTCGCGGTGATGCCGTTGGGTGCGCCGATCGGCTCGGGCCTCGGGATCCAGAACCGCGTGACGATCCGCCTGATCGTCGAAGGGGCCAAGGTGCCGGTGCTGGTCGATGCCGGGGTTGGCACCGCGAGCGACGCGGCGGTGGCGATGGAACTGGACTGCACCGGCGTGTTGATGAACACCGCGATCGCCGAGGCGAAGGACCCGGTCCGCATGGCCCGGGCGATGAAGCTGGCGGTGGAGGCCGGGCGCGAGGCCTACCTCGCCGGGCGCATGGGACTGCGCAAGTATGCCGATCCGTCGAGCCCGCTGGCGGGGCTGATCTGACCGGCTAGCGCTCCTGGCGCGGAGGCTCGCCGGCGGCCGCGCGGCTGGCGCGGCGTTGCCACGGCCAGGCCCCTTCGATCTCGGTTTCCAGCGCGAAGCTCAGGAACGTGCGGATGAGCACCACGAGCGCGAGCAGGCCGACGCTCTCGAACGTCAGCGGGGCGACGATCGTGGCGATGATGTCCGCCCCCACCAGCAGCTCGAGCCCGAGCAGGATGCCGCGCCCGAGGTTGGCGCGGTAGCGCCCGTAGGCGTCGCCCCAGTTCGCCCGCCAGCCCTGCCGCACGAACAGCGCGCTGGCGACGATCACCCCGCCGACGATCACGGCGACTCCGGCGATCTCGAGCGCGCGCGCCAACGCTTCGATCAAGGCGTCGATATGCCACATGATGCGGGAAGCGTTCGCGCCAGGCGTTCGTTCCGCGGCCGCCAGCCGGCCTCGGCTGTCAGGCTATGCGTCAGCGCACTGCGCGGTAGATCGCGTAGAGGACGATCGCCGCTCCGCCGATCAGCAGGCCCAGCGGCGGCTTTGCGGGAGTCCGCTCTTCCTCCGTCTTGCCGCCGTGCGGATCACGCAAATCCTGGCCCTCCTCGGCGTAGGCGTGCGGCATGGCGGAGCTGGGAATGGTCGACATGATCTGGTCTCGTGTTCGAGGTTGGCGGGAAATCTATCCGATGAGGGCGCTCACCCCTTCCGGCGCAGCGGCAGGGTCAGGCAGTGGACGCCGCCGCCGCACTGGGTGAGCTGGTCGAGCTCGAGCTCGTGCACGGTGAAGCCGTGCATGCGCATCAGCGCCGCCACCCGCGGGCTGCCCGCGGCGGCGACAATCGTGCGTCCGTCGAGCGAGAGCACGTTGCAGCCCAGCCGCCGCGCTTCCTTGTAGGTCACCGGCAGCAGCTCGATCCCGCGCGCCTCGAGCTGCTCGATGAACGCGTCATCGAGCACGTCGGTACAGGCGAGCGCGCGCCGCTCGTCGAGCATGCAGAAGATCGTGTCGAGGTGCAGGAAATGCTCGTCGAAGGCATACGTCAGCACCTCCCAGCCATCCGCCGCGAACGGCGCGGAGAACTCGGCGGCGCCGGCCTCGTCGGTCCGCGCCCCCGACACGCCGACGATCAGCAGGCCGGGCCGCGCGATGCACACGTCGCCGCCTTCGATATGACCGCCGCGGATGCGCCGCACCGGCGCGCAGAGGCTATCCGATGCCCAGGCGACGAACCGGTCGACCTCGCGCGCACGGTGGCCGAGCGCGGGGTTGAGCGCGACGAGGCCCCAGGGGGTTGCCACCGCGACGTCGCGGGTGAAGCACATGTCGGCATGGCCCACCGCAGGGGGCAACGCATGGCAGGTGACCCCCGCCGCCCGCAGCGAGTCGCGCAGCGCGCCATGCTGGGAGAGGGCGCGCGCGGTGTCGGCGGCAAAGCCTTCGCGCAGGCTTTCCCTGGTGACCGAGCAACACGGCACCGGCGCGAGATAGCGCGGCGGGCACAGCGCGACGTCTCTGAGCGGCAGGGTCTCGCCGCGCACGTGCGCGAACGAGGGCGCGAACGAGGGCGCCAACGAGGGCGCCAACGAGGGAAGGGGGCGGGTGCGAGCGAACGCCCGATCGCCGTCGAGTTCGAGTTTCATGGTTGGGTCAGCTATGCGCGGGCGGATTCGTTCCGAAATTGATGAAGGCTAACCGGAAATTAACCATCGCGCGCGATCCTGCCGGCATCAGGGGGGAACGCAGCCATGGCTGTCACCAATGCCGCGTCGATGACGATTTCCGAGATGCGCGAGTTCGCCAGCTTCTCGGCCGCCGAGCAGCGCTACATCCGCCGCAGCCTCGACATCGGGCTGGGGCGGCAGGACGCGTTCAAGCTGTGGGCCCGCAGCGCCGACGAGAGCGCCGCGATCCGCAGCCAGTATGTCGCCTACCAGGACCTGAAGCTGCTGCGCACCGGCCTGCCGAGCGAGACCGGGTTCGAGAGCATCGAGGCGTTTATCGGCAAACTCACCCGAGTCGCCGCGTTCGACCTCGCGCAGGAGCGGATCGAGAGCTTCTCCGCCTTCCGCTTCCTCTACGAGCGGCTGATCGGCGCCGATGCGCGTCCGTGGCTGCCGAGCGCGTTCTGCGCCGCCGCCGCGCTGCCGCAGATCAAGCCGAGCCGCCGCAAGGTGCTGCTGCAGAGCTTGAGCGAAGCCGCCGCCACCGCGCCCGGCTGGAGCGACCGGGCGCCGAGCTTCTATCCCGAGTATATCGAGCGCGAGGCGGCTTAGCGGCCGGATCGCCGACGAATTTGAGCTCGCGCTCGTGCCCTGGAAGGTCGACGTGATCGATCTGAATGCGGTGAGCCCCGAGTTCCGCCGCATCGTCGACGCTCAGAAAGTGCCGCTTCCCTAGCCCTTATACAGCGCGTCCATCCGCGCTCCATACCGCTCGCGGATCTTGTGGCGGCGGATCTTGAGGCTCGGGGTCATTTCCTCGTTGTCGGTGGTGAACGGCTCGTCGGCGAAGGCGAACTGGCGCACCTTTTCGATCACCGACAACTCCTGGTTGGTGCGGTCGACCGCGGCGCGCACCGCGCTGCGGAAGGCGGGCAGGTCCTGCAGCGCCTTGAAGTCGTACTTCTCGCCGTTGGCGCTGGCCCATTCGAGCGCCCACTCGGCATCGGGGACGATCAGCCCGACCAGGTAGGGGCGCTTGTCGCCGCTGACCATCGCCTGGGCGATCTCGGGCTGGAGCGTCAGCATGCCCTCGACTTTCTGCGGCGCGATGTTGTCGCCCTTGTCGTTGACGATCATGTCCTTTTTGCGATCGGTGATGACGATCCGGCCACGTTCGTCGAGATGGCCGATGTCGCCGGTGTGGAGCCAGCCGTCTTTGAGCGCCTTGTCGGTCTCGGCTTTGTTCTGCCAGTAGCCGTGCATCACCAGCTCGCCGCGGCAGAGGATCTCGCCGTCCTCGGCGATCCGCACTTCCACCCCCTTCAGCGGCGGGCCGACGGTGTCCATCTTGATGCCCGCGCGCGGACGGTTGCAGCTGATCACCGGGCCGGCCTCGGTCTGGCCGTAGCCCTGGAGCATCGTCAGCCCCATCGCCGCGAAGAAGTTGCCGACTTCGGGATTGAGCGGCGCCCCGCCCGAAACCATCGCCTTGATCCGCCCGCCGAAGCGCGCGCGGATTTTCGGGCGCAGCAGCTTCTCGATCACCAGGTCCGCCGGCCGGTCGCGCAGGCGCTTCCTCGGCTGGGCGGCGATCTCGAGCGCGCGGGTCATCAGCCAGTTGGGCACTTTGCCCTGCTTCTCGATCAGCTTCATGATCCGCGCGCGCAGCACCTCGAACAACCGCGGCACCACGACCATGATCGTCGGCCGCGTTTCCTCGATGTTGCTGGCGAGCTTCTCGAGCCCTTCGGAGTAGAAAATCTCCGCGCCCACCGCGATCGGCAGGAATTGCCCCCCGGTGTGCTCGTACGCGTGCGATAGCGGCAGGAACGAGAGGAACCGCTCGTCGTCGGCCAGCCCGAAGTCCTGTTCGAGCACTTCGGCGGCGCCGGCGACGTTGCACAGGATCGCGCCGTGATGCTGGAGCACCCCGCGCGGCGCGCCGCCGGTGCCGCTGGTATAGATGATGCATGCAGTGTCGCCGCGCCCGATCCCGGCGATCCGCGCATCGACCGCGGCGCGTGCCGCCACGGGATCGCCCGCGATCATCCTCGCCCACGGATGGCACGCGACCTGCCCGCCCTGATACTGGCGAATGCCGTCGATGGGAATCACGTGCTCGGCGATCCCGGTGCGCATCATCGCCGGGATCAGCGGGACGGACAGCTTCTCGGTCGACACGATCACCGCGCGCGCGCCCGAATTGTCGAGAATGTGCTGGTGATCGCGCTCGGTGTTGGTGGTGTAGGCGGGCACGGTGATGCAGCCCGCGGCCATGATCGCGAGGTCGGCGATGCACCACTCGGGCCGGTTCTCGGAGACCAACGCCACCCGGTCGCCGCGCTCGAGCCCGAGCGCGCGCAGGTTCTCCGCCAGCACGCAGACCTCGCCGGCCACCTCCCCCCAGGTGCGTGTGCGCCACTCGCCGCCGATCTTCGCGCCGAGGAAGGGCCGGTCGCGGCGCGCGTCGGCGCGTTTCAGAAACAGCTCGACGAGGTTGTTCGCCGTATCGATGTCGGTGAGCTGCAAGGCCCGCTCCTCTCCACGCCCGCTGTCCGATTAGGGCCCCGCCGGGGCAGCGGCAAGCGGCCAAAACGCGGGGTTCAGGGCGCTTCGACCTGACCCTTCATCCGCGGGTCGCTGGCGCTCTGCCAGCCGGCGGTGGTGAGCAGCAGCGCGTTCGCCTTGATTGGCGCCTCGCGCGCCGCCAGCCCCTTGTGTCCCAGCGCGGCGAACTGCGGGATCGCCGCTTCGAGCCAGGTCCCGCGCTCGACCAGCGTGCTCTCGCCCAGGCTCATTACGAACGGCAGCGCGAGTGAGGCCTTGGCGTCGAGTCCGAAATCGATCGCGCCGATGATCGCGCGGGTGGTCGATACCGGGATCGTCCCCCCGCCC
>JBHWTG010000115.1:0-8739 GCA_043427735.1 Tsuneonella sp.
CCCTGGGCGAAGCCGGCGAGGGCGGCGAGTCGCTGAAGGCGGTCGGCTGACCTGACTGGAGCGGCCGACGGGTGGGCGACAGGGTTTCCCGCATCTGGTCGGCGCTCGCCGCCCATCCGCGGCTGACCGCGCTTGCCAGCGGACTGCTCGCGGCGAGCGGCTTTCCGCCGCTCAACTTGTGGCCGCTGGCGCTGCTCGGCGTGGCCGGCTTGGCCGCGTTGATCGCGCGCAGCGCAGGGTGGGGCCACGCCGCGCGGCTCGGCTGGCTGTTCGGCGCCGCGCATTTCACTTTCGCCAACAACTGGATCGCGACCGCGTTCACCTATCAGGCTGAGATGCCCGCGTTCCTCGGGTGGATCGCGGTGCCGCTGCTGGCGCTCTATCTCGCGGTCTATCCGGCGGTCGCCGCCGGGCTCGCGCGCGCGCTCGCCGGCACCCGTCCGCTGCCGCTGGCGTTCGCCTTCGGCGGGGCCTGGGCGGTCGCGGAATGGCTGCGCAGCTGGGTGTTCACGGGTTACGCGTGGGATCCGCTCGGGCTGATGCTGCTGGGTCCCTTCGACCGCCCCGGGCTCGCCGCGCTGCTGCTCGGCGCGCGGGCGTGGCTGCGCGCGGGCGCGGTGTTCGCGCTGGTCGCCATCGGGATGTACCTGCCGGGCCCTCCTGCGCGCCCCGGCACCGTCGCGGTGACGCTGATCCAGCCGGGCTTCGCGCAGGAGGAGATCGACGATCCCCGGCAATACGAGGCACAGTTCCGCGAGCTCGCCCGCCTCACCGCGCCGCGCCACGATGACGGCGCGCGGCTGGTGCTCTGGCCCGAATCCGGCCTCCCCGATTACCTGCGCCCCGGCTACCCCGCGCGCTACTATCTGGCGACGACCGCCGGGGCCGATCCCGAGTTCGCGCGCGCGCGCATCGCCCGCACGATCGGCCGCGGCAGCCTGCTGCTGACCGGGGCGGTCGATCTCGAGATCGCCGGCGGCAAGGCGATCGGCGCCTACAACGCGGTCACCGCGCTCGACGACCGTGGCCGGTTCGTCGGCAGCTACCGCAAGGCGCATCTGGTGCCCTACGGCGAGTACCTCGCGCTGCGCTGGCTGCTCGAGCCGCTGGGCGCCACCAGGCTGGTCGCGGGCACGATCGACTTCATCCCCGGCCCCGGCCCGCGCACGCTCGAGCTGGGCGCGTTCGGCCGCGCGGGCGTGCAGATCTGCTACGAGATCATCTTCGCCGGGCAGGTCGTCGACCGCGCCAACCGGCCCGATTTTATCTTCAATCCCTCGAACGACGGGTGGTTCGGCGCGTTCGGCCCGCCGCAGCATCTGGCGCAGGCGCGCATGCGCGCGATCGAGGAAGGGCTGCCGGTACTGCGCGCGACGGTCAACGGCATCAGCGCGGTGATCGACGCGCACGGGGTGGTGCGCGCGCATCTGCCGACCAGCATGGAAGGCGCGCGCATCGACACGGTCGTGCCGCCGGCGCTTGCGCCGACCTGGTTCGCGCGCCTCGGCAACCCGCTGTCGCTTCTCTGGGCGGTAGCGTTTCTTGCCCTGTCGCTGCTTGTCAGGCGCCGGGGGCGCCGCTAGGCCGCGCGGCGCAGCCACACATAAAGCTTTCCTTATATCGGGGTCCCGAGCGCATGCGATCCGATTTCCTGTTCACCTCCGAATCGGTGTCGGAGGGCCATCCCGACAAAGTCTCCGACCAGATTTCCGACGCCATCGTCGACCTGTTCCTGTCGAAAGACCCGCACGCGCGGGTCGCCTGCGAAACGCTGACGACGACGCAGAAGGTGGTGCTCGCCGGCGAGATCCGCGGCGAGGGGATCATGGACGAAGCGGGCAACTGGGCGCCGGGCGTGCCCGAGGAGATCGAGCGGACGGTCCGCGAGGTGGTGCGCGAGATCGGCTACGAGCAGCCGGGTTTCCACTGGCGCACGCTCGAGTTTTCGAACAACCTGCACCCGCAGTCGGCGCACATCGCGCAAGGGGTGGATGCGGGCGAGAACAAGGACGAAGGCGCGGGCGACCAGGGCATCATGTTCGGCTTCGCGTGCGACGAGACGCCGGACCTGATGCCGGCGACGCTCGACTACAGCCACAAGATCCTCGAGCGGATGGCCGCCGACCGCAAGAGCGGCCGCGCCCCGTTCCTCGAGCCCGACGCCAAGAGCCAGGTCACGCTGCGCTTCGCCGGCGGCAAGCCGGCCGCCGCGACCGCGATCGTCGTCTCGACCCAGCACGCCAAGGGGTACGACGAGGGCAGCCTCGAGACCGAGCTGCACAACTACGTCCGGGGGGTGGTCGCCGATGTGCTCCCGGCCGAACTGCTGACCAACGAGACCGTCTATCACATCAATCCCACGGGCAGCTTCGAGATCGGCGGGCCCGACGGCGACGCCGGCCGCTCGGGCCGCAAGATCGTCGTCGACTCTTACGGCGGGGCGGCCCCGCACGGCGGCGGGGCGTTCAGCGGCAAGGATCCGACCAAGGTCGATCGCTCGGGGGCCTACGTTACCCGCTACCTCGCCAAGAACGTCGTCGCCGCGGGCCTCGCCCGGCGCTGCACGATCCAGATCGCGTATGCGATCGGGGTTTCGCAGCCGCTGTCGCTCTATGTCGACACGCACGGCACCGGCACGCTGGCCGACGAGCGGCTCGAGGCGGCGATCACCGCGGTGGCCGCCGATCGCCTCGGCGGGCTGACCCCGCGCGGGATTCGCGAAGGACTGGGGCTCAACAAGCCGATCTACCGCAAGACCGCGGCCTACGGCCATTTCGGACGCAAGGCAGCGGGCGACGACTTCCCGTGGGAGAGGACCGACCTGGTCGAGGCGCTGAAGGCGGCGGCGGGCGCTTAGGGCCCAGACCTAGGCGAGCGTGCGCGCGAGGCGTTCGACGGCCTCGGCGAATTCCTCGCGGAACGCCTGCACCACCGCGCGCGCCGGGCGCACGTCCTCGACGAGGCCGACCCCCTGGCCGACGAAGTAACTGACGAGCTCGCGCGCTTCGGCGTTGCCCGCCTCGGCCGCGCGCTCGATCCGGTGGAACGCGGGCTCCGAAATCATCCCCATCAGCGGCATCGGCAGCGCGCCGGGGCCGTCCGGCGCGTCCCACGCTTCGTGCCACGCGGTCCGCAGCTGCCGAGCCGGCTTGCCCGTGCGGCTCCTCGAGCGGACCGTGTCGCGGCTGCGCGCGGCGACCATCTTGTCGCGGAACGCCTCACTGGTCTCGCTTTCGGGCGTGGCGAGCCAGACGCTGCCGGTCCACGCCCCTTGCGCGCCGGCCGCCATCATCGCCGCCATCTGCCCGCCGGTCATGATCCCGCCCGCGGCGAGCACCGGGGTGTCGTGCCCCGCCCGCTCGAGCGCGCGGACGACCTCGGGGATCAGCACCAGCGTCGACACCTCGCCGCAGTGCCCTCCGGCTTCGGTCCCCTGCGCGACGATGATATCGACGCCGGCCGCGGCCTGGCGCAGCGCGTGCTCCTTCGCCCCGACGAGCGCCGCGACCGGCACTCCGCGCGCCTTGCCCTCGGCGATCATCGCCGGCGGCGCGATGCCGAGCGCGTTGGCGATCAGCCGGATCGGGTGGCGGAACGCGACCTCCATCAGCGCCAGGCCGTTCTCCGGGGTGATCCCCATCCGCTCGCGCAAGGGGGCGACCGCGCGCGGCGCCTCGATTCCGTAGCGGGCAAGCAAATCGGCGGCGAAGGCCGCATACCCGGGATCGATCGCCGCCGCGCGGGAGGCGTTGTCGTCCAGGTCCGCGACCCGCGGGTCGATCGTCTCGGGCACGATCACGTCGACCCCGTAGGGCGCCCCGCCGACGTGGGCGTCGATCCACGCCAGCTCCTCCTCGAGCTGTTCGGGCGAGAACCGGGTCGCCCCGAGCACGCCGAACCCGCCCGCCTTGCTGACCGCGGCGACCACGTCGCGGCAGTGGCTGAAGGCGAATAGCGGAAATTCTGCGCCGGTCAGTTCGCAGACGCGGTTCATGCGCGCCCCCGGCAAGGCGGGGACGCCGGCGGGTGCCGCAAGGCAGGTCGAGCGATCGGTTTCATGCGGCGATGTTTCGGCGCGTGGGGCGCAAAGCGCAAGATGCCCCAATTCGCGCTTCGCCGCGTGCCATGCACGAACCCTGCCAGGCGGCGAACGGCGGGGGTTTCGCGCGCCTCGCGGGATGCTACATGCCGGGCGATGAACGCCTTGCACCACGCTGCCGACGATCGCCCGTTTCCTGCGGCGGATGCGACCGCGCCGCTGCCTCACGGCGGGCTCGAGGTGATCTCGATCGCCAAGAGCTACGACAAGCGCGCGGTGCTGACCGATATCTCGCTGACCGTCGGCAAGGGCGAGGTGCTCGGCCTGCTCGGCCCGAACGGCGCGGGGAAGACCACCTGCTTTTATTCGATCATGGGCCTCGTCCGCCCCGATTCGGGCCGCATCCTGATGGACGGCGAGGACGTCACCAAGCTGCCCATGTATCGCCGCGCGATCCTCGGCCTGGGCTACCTGCCGCAAGAGACCAGCATCTTCCGCGGGATGACGGTCGAACAGAACATCGCTTGCGTGCTCGAGCTGGTCGAGCCCGACAAGGCGACGCGGGCGGCGGAACTCGACCGGCTGCTGGGCGAGTTCGGCCTCATCCGGTTGCGCGAAAGCCCAGCGATGGCGCTGTCGGGCGGCGAGCGGCGCCGCTGCGAAATCGCCCGCGCGCTCGCCGCCAAGCCTTCGATCATGTTGCTCGACGAGCCGTTCGCCGGAATCGACCCGCTGTCGATCAGCGACATCCGCGACCTCGTCAAGGACCTCAAGACCCGCGGCATCGGGGTGCTGATCACCGATCACAACGTACGCGAGACGCTCGACATCGTCGACCGCGCGTGCATCATCTACGGCGGTCAAGTGCTGTTCGCAGGGGCCCCGGAGGCGCTGGTCGCCGACGAGAACGTGCGGCGGTTGTACCTCGGCGAGAACTTCACGCTGTGATGCGAGAGCCCGGAAGCTAAACCATGGCGCTCGGCCCGCGCCTCGACCTGCGGCAGTCGCAATCGCTGGTGATGACGCCGCAGCTGCAGCAGGCGATCCGCCTGCTGGCGCTGTCGAACCTCGAGCTCGAGGCTTACATCGGCGAGGCGCTTGAGGCCAATCCGCTGCTCGAAATGGGCGAAGTCCGGCGCGACGATGCCGCCACCGAGGCCCCCGAGGACGCGGCGCGCGAAGCCGCCGCCGACGCGCGGACCGACGGCACCGAGGCGCTCGATCTCGACGCCGACGGGTATGACTCCGAGCGCGACACCGGCGACTGGAGCGCAGCGTCCGGCACCGGCGGCGAAGACGGCCCCGCGATCGACGAGCGCGCGGGCGTCGGCGGCCCGACACTCGCCGAGCATCTGCACGTGCAGGTCGGTGCGGTCGCCGGAGACGCGCGCGAGGAGTTTGTCGCGCGGGCGCTGATCGACCAGCTCGACGATGCCGGCTACCTTGCGGTGCCGCTGGCCGAAGTGGCCGGAGCGCTCGGCGTGCCGCTGGCCGAGGCCGAGCGTGCGCTCGCGGTGGTCCAGTCGCTCGATCCGACCGGCGTCGGCGCGCGGAGCCTCGCCGAGTGCCTCGCGCTGCAGGCCAAGGAAGCCGACCGCTACGACCCGTGCATGGCGCGGCTGATCGACAACCTCGAGCTGGTTGCGCGCGGCGAGGTCGGCCGCCTCAAGCGACTGTGCGAGGTCGACGACGAGGACTTCGCCGACATGCTCGCCGAGCTGCGCGCCTATGACCCGCGCCCGGGCCTGCGCTATGGCGGCGGCGGGGAAGCGGCGGTCACGCCCGACATCGTGCTCGCGCCGGCGGGCACCGGCTGGGCGCTCGCGCTCAACGACGCAAGCCTGCCGCGGCTGGTGGTCAACCGCGCCTATTACCTCGAGCTCAAGGGAGGCTGCCGCGACAAGGCGGCGCACGGCTGGCTCAAGGAGCAGCTCGCGGAAGCCAACTGGCTGTTGAAGGCGCTCGACCAGCGCGCGCGGACGATCCTCAAGGTCGCGGCCGAGATCGTCCGGCGGCAGGAGGGGTTTTTCCGCCGCGGGGTCGCCGAGTTGAAACCGCTCACGCTGCGCACGGTGGCGGAGGCAGTCGAACTCCACGAAAGCACCGTCAGCCGGGTGACCAGCAACAAGTACCTCGCCTGCCCGCGCGGGACGTTCGAGCTCAAGTATTTCTTCACCAGCGGGGTGGCGACCGCGGACGGCGAGGGCACGGCGAGCGCCGAGGCAGTGAAAGCCGCGATCGCCAAGCTGATCGAGTCCGAAGACCCCAGGGACATCCTCAGCGACGACGCGCTGGTCGACCTGCTCAAGGCCGGCGGCTTCGACCTCGCCCGCCGCACGGTCGCCAAGTACCGCGAGGCGATGGGCATCGGCAGCTCGGTGCAGCGGCGCCGGCAGAAGAAGCTCGCAGGCGTGAGCTAGGGCAGTGAGTCCGCCGCGCCACACTCAAAAAGTGTTAACGCGCTTTACCCCCCGTTAACCTTTTTCCTTCAGAGGTTTTGTGGTTAATCGCGGACAACACCCGTTACCGGGCCGTTACCGCGCCAAATTGGGGCTTTCAGGGGGGACCTGGCGATGCGTGTGTTGCTGATCGAGGACGAGCCGACCACGGCCAAGGCGATCGAGCTGATGCTCACCACCGAGGGATTCAACGTCTACCAGACCGACCTCGGCGAGGAGGGCTTGGACCTTGGCAAGCTCTACGATTACGACATCATCCTGCTCGATCTCAACCTGCCCGACATGCACGGATACGACGTGCTCAAGAAGCTGCGCGTGGCCAAAGTGCAGACCCCGGTGCTGATCCTGTCGGGCATTTCGGAAATGGATTCGAAGATCCGCAGCTTCGGCTTCGGCGCCGACGACTACGTGACCAAGCCGTTCCACCGCGAAGAGCTGGTGGCGCGCATCCACGCCGTGGTGCGCCGCTCGAAGGGCCATTCGCAATCGGTCATCCGCACCGGCAAGCTGGCGGTCAACCTCGACGCCAAGACCGTCGAGGTCGACGGCGCGCGGGTGCACCTGACCGGCAAGGAATACGCGATGCTCGAGCTCCTGAGCCTGCGCAAGGGCACCACGCTGACCAAGGAAATGTTCCTCAACCACCTGTACGGCGGGATGGACGAGCCCGAATTGAAGATCATCGACGTGTTCATCTGCAAGCTGCGCAAGAAGCTCTCCCATGCGTGCGGCGGCGACAACTACATCGAGACCGTATGGGGTCGCGGCGACGTGCTGCGCGACCCGCACGAAGAGGCCGAGGCGGCCTGATACGACGGGTCCTGTTGGACGGGGAGAGCCGCCCGGGGTGCCCGCACCCCGGGCGGCTTTCGTTCGATCACCACGACCTGTCCGGGCCGCGTGGGAAGTGAGCGTGACAGATGAGAACGGAGATCGCAGTTGGACCTCACGGAGGGCAATGCTAGATTGCGCTCATGAAACCGGAGCGTGGCCTTTTCGAGACTCGTGATCCCGAAGCTGACGAGGCGAGCGACGCTCGCGCTTGGCGGATTACAGGGCCGGTCGCGTTGCTCCCCATGCCAAAGTTGCTAAATGGCTCAAACTTTGGGGGTCGGGCAAGGTCCCTCCCTTTCGACGCGAATGGCTCAAGTAGTCTGGTCGCCCGAGGAAATCGATAATCTTGAACTCATCGAAGCCTATATCGGGATCATCGACCCATCTGCCGCTGGGAGAATGTCCGAAAGGCTGACAACGGCGGCTGCGAGCCTTTCCGAGTTTCCCAACCGCGCCCGCCCGGCAAGCGGCAAGGCGCGCGAACTGTCTGTGGTTCCTCCTTACGTCATCCGTTATCCGGTAGAAGGCGACACGGTGATCGTTGTGGCCATCCGCCATGGCAGGCAAGACAACGCAACATGAGCGCGCACAAGCCCGGCGATCCGACCACGCTCAACCGGCTCTACGGCCGCAGCCAGGGCAAGCCGCTGCGCGCCGGGCAACAGGCGCTGGTGGAAACGCTGCTGCCGCGGATCGCGCCGCCGGCGGAGGGGACGATCACTTCGCAGCGGTTGTTCGGGGACGAGCGCCCGCTGCACTTCGAGATCGGCTTCGGCGGGGGGGAGCACCTAGCCTACCGCGCCGACCTGCTCCCGGACCACGGGTTCATCGGTGCCGAGCCGTTCGTCAACGGGGTCGCCCAGGCATTGGTCCACGTGCGCGACGGCAATCTCGCCAACGTGCGCATCCACCACGGCGACGCGCTCGAGCTCATTGCGCGGGTGCCCGACGGGGCGCTGACGATGCTCTACCTGCTTCACCCCGACCCTTGGCCCAAGGCGCGGCACGCCAAGCGGCGGATGATGAACGACGGCCCCGTGCGGCTGTTCGCCGACAAGCTGAAGCCGGGCGGCGAGCTGCGCTTCGGCACCGATCATCCGGTCTATCTGCGCCACGCGCTGATGGTCATGAGCCGCTTCGGGGCCGAATTCGAATGGCTCGTGGAAGGCAAGGCAAGCTGGCAACAGCGCCCCTCCGGCTGGCCCGAGACGCGCTACGAGCACAAGGCCCGCACGATCTATGGGCACGAGGTCTGGTACTTCCGCTACCGCCGCCGCTAGGGCGCGGCGAACAATCCGACGAGCCGGGCCGGATCGAGCGCGTAGTGTGCGGCGAGCGCTTCGCCCAAGACCGCGCCGAGATCGGCGGTCGGCCTCAGGTCGCGCCCTTCGTGCAGCGCGCCAGGCG
>JBHWTG010000116.1:0-8224 GCA_043427735.1 Tsuneonella sp.
TCGTCCCGCTCCCTCTTCGCATGTCTCCCTCGCAACGAAGGCGTCACGCGGCCGCGGTAACGGCCGGGCGTGGCTGGCAGGGAGATGTGTGATGTTCCATGTGACCGAGCGGCTGCTGCTGCGGCCCGTGTGGCCGGAGGACTGGCGGCAGGTGCTCGAGGGCATTGGCGAGGAGGCGATCGTGCGCAATCTGGCACGCGCCCCCTGGCCCTATCGAGAGATCGATGCACGGCGCTGGACCAGCCGCCCGCAAGAGCCCCGGCTGCCGAGCTTCGCGGTGATCGAATCGTGCACCGGCAGGCTGATCGGCTCGGCCGGCCTTGGCGACTGCGACGGCGAGGTCGAAGTCGGCTACTGGCTGCGGCGCGATGCCTGGGGCCGCGGCTATGCCACCGAGGCCGTGCACGGCCTGGTCGATGTCGCGCGGATGCTCGGCCATCGCCGTCTCGTCGGCGGCCACTTCATCGACAACCCAGCCTCGGGCCGCGTGCTGCGCAAGGCAGGCTTCGTGCCCGCGGGCAACGGCCGGCGCTTCAGCCTGGCGCGCGGCGCGGAAGTCGAAACGGTCGAGCACGCGCTCGATCTCGCGGCCGGCACCGTGCCGCAAATGCGCGCGGCCTGAGGCAGATCGGCCCGAGGGCTGGCGCTGTGCTAAATCCTAGGCGGTGAGCAGCGCGTCGGCGAAATCGCCTTCGTATTTTGCGATCAGGTGGCGGTCGTCGTGGTTCCACGGGTGGAAGCCGGGCAGGAAGAACGCCAGCCACTGGCCGGCGATCCGGCGCAGGAACCCCGGGCGCGCAAGCAGGTAATGCCAGATGCGCGCCTTGACCTTCCACCCGGTCAGCCCGTCCTGCGCGAGCAGGTCCTGCATGTCCTTGACGCGGTTGAAGACGAAGCGCCGAGTGACGATCACCATCATCAGGCTCTTGACCTTCCACCGCTTCCACCGGCTCCAGCCGCGCGTGGCATGAAGCCAGGTGTCGTAGGCGACGCCCTTGTGCTCGATCTCCTCGACCGAGTGCCAGCGCCAGATCTCGCCCAGATCGCCCTCGGCCCCGGCGAGGTGCGCGGGGTTGGCGAGCAACTCCTTGCCGAACATCGCGGTGAAATGCTCGAGCGCCATGGTCGCGGCGAGATTGAGGATCTCGGGCCGGCCCTTGGTCAGCGCCAGCATCTCCTCGACCCGGCGGTCGATGAAGGCGACGTCGTAGCCGCTCGCCTCGGCCAGCTTGTTGAGCACGATGTGCTCGCGCGTGTGGTTGATTTCCTGACGAACGAAAGCCCGGATTTCGCCCGCCAGCCTGGGGCTCGCGTCGTCGCGGAAGGCCTTGACCGATTCGATGAAGAACGCCTCGCCGCGGGGGAAGGTGGCGGACAGCGCGTTGAACCAGGCCGTCGCGATCGGATCGCCCCCCAGCCACCAGCGCTTGGCCGACTGACCGCGCAGGAAGCGCCGGTCACGCACCACGATATCGAGGTCTGCGGGGGTGGCTGTATCGGTATCGAGATCGAACTTGGCAGGCGCGTTCATCGCTTCGGGCCCTCTAATTGACACTGATGTCAGTAGTGGTTCCCGACTTTTGTGTCAATATGCCTCCCTTGCCCGCAGCGCTGGCCGCGCTTACGCGGCAAGGTATGAGCAGCACCCGCAAGCGCCTGAGCCCGGAAGAATCGCGCACTGCGGCGCTCGAGGCCGCGCGGCATCTGCTGATCGAGACCGGGCCGCAATCGGTAACCCTGAAGGCGGTCGCCGGACGGATCGGGCGGACCCACGCCAACCTGCTGCACCACTTCGGCTCGGCGTCGGGCCTGCAGAAGGCGCTCGCCCAGCACCTCGCCGAAACGGTCTGCGAAACGATCAAGGACGCCGTGCGCGCGAGTCGGGCCGGGCTCGGTTCCCCGCGCGAAGTGGTCGATCTCACCTTCGACGCGTTCGACAAGGAGGGGGCGGGCGCGCTGGCCAGCTGGATGCTGCTGAGCGGCAACGAGGACGCGCTCGATCCGATCGTGGAGACGATCCACGAGCTGGTCGACGACATCGCCCCCGAGGAGGCGGCCGATCACGCCGGAGTCCGCGCGCTGCACGAGATCACCCTGACTCTCGTCCTGATGGCGCTCGGCAACGCGCTGATGGGCCCGGCGCTGGCGCGCTCGCTCGGCCTCGCCGAGACGATCGCGCGCGATCGCGCCGAGCGGTTGCTGGTGTCCTCGCTCGCGCGTGACCCCGCCGAAGCGGGCTAGAACAACCCGGGGGCCTCGCGCTGCGCGGCGCGCGGGCTCTCGGGCTGCAGCAACTCGCGCCTCGGCGCGGACGACAGGGTTCCCTGACCGCCCGAAGCGGTGATCGGCGTGCAGGCGCGCCCGGCGAGGAAGTCGAGCGCCGCCTTGATCGCCGCTTCGGCGGGGTCGCCCAGCGGGCGGCTGATATCGTCGGGGGCGGCACACGTGCGCGGAAACACTCGCGCCAGGCCCGAGTAGTAGTTGCCCTGACCCGCCGCATTTTCGGTCTGGAACGCGGTCACCCGGATACGGTCGTCGCACTCGGCCTTGTCGAAGGCGATCTGGCCAACCGGCTTGCCGAACGTGTTGCCGCCGATCAGCGCGGTGTTCGTGCCGAGATACGGAATGAACGCGTTGGCCAGCAGCTCGCTGGCCGAAGCGGTCCCCGAATAGCCGATGAACGCAATTTTCGTCGCGGCGATGGCCTCGGGCTGCGCGGCGAAAGTCTTCGCAGAATTGTTCGACGCCTTGCTTTCGCGATAGGTCGTGCGGCTGAAGATCTGACCCACCTTGTCGGCGGCGAGCAGATCGCCGAACAACTCGGCGGTACGGACCAGGCCGCCGCCATTGTACCGCAGATCGACGATCACCTCTGTCACGTTCTGCGCGCGAAAACTGGCGAACGCCGCGCGCAGGTCGGCTTCGGCAGGCTCGCCGATGAATGTCCGCAGATTGATGTAACCGACATTGCGGCCGTTGTCGTTGATGATCCGCGCGCCGTACCGGTTGGATACCGGGTCGATGGTGAACTCGGTCTTGGTCAGCGTGATGTCGGACAGCGTGCCGCCCCGGTTGACCCGTAGCACGCGCGAGACCCCGGGGTCGGATGGGCCGAGCGCATTGACCACCGCTTGCGGCCCGCCACTCTGCATGAGCGAGGCAACGGTGACAAGATTGCTGGCCGAGGTGCCAATCGCGACGATCTCGGTTCCGCGGTCGATGCCGGCGGCGAGCGCCGGCGCGCCTTCGTAGGCTTCGACCACGAACACGCGGTTCTGCGCCGTGTCGTAGGCGAGACGTACGCCGAAGCCCGCGCTCGAGCCGGAATTGTAGAATGCGTTCTCTTCCGCGATCGAAGTGACGTAAGTGAACCCGCGGCCGCCAATCGGAGTACGCGCGACGAGCGCGTCGATATAAGATTGTACGGTCGAGTGGTTTGCCTTGTTTACCGACAGGTCGAGAGATTCAGGAAACAAGTGCCACTCGCCGATCACCGACCTGGCAAAGTCCTGCCGTGCGGAGAGCGAGCACGCGGCGCTCGAGGGCGTCGGGGTCGGCGATCCGCCGATGGGCGCGCCTCCACCACTCGATCCGCCGCCGCCGCATGCGGCGAGCGTCCCGGCCAGAATCAGTGCGAGCGAAGTGCGACCCATGCTCATCGATGCAGTCCCTCGGGCAGTCGGTAAGGTCCCCGCGGCGCGCTGCCGGCCGCCGCGGCGAGACATGCCACGATGCCGCCTGAACCGCCGCTGAGCAACCGAATCGTGCGCCGACCGGCCGGCGTAGGCGTAAATCGCGCCCATTTGCCCCTCGCGGCTGTCGAAAACTCGCCTCCGCGGCTCTTGCGCTCTCGCCGAAGCCCCGCGTTGCGCATAGGGTCACGCCATAGCCACGAAAGGAAAGGACCAACGTCATGGCTGGCAAGAACAACGCCCTGCAGAAGCCCGTCACTCTGACCGGCGATCTCGAGGCCGTCTGCGGCAAGGGTCCGATGACCCGCGCGCAGGTCACCTCGAAGGTCTGGGACTACATCAAGAAGAACGGCCTGCAGGACACCAAGGACAAGCGGATGATCAATCCCGACGCCACCCTCGGCAAGGTGACCGGCAAGGATCAGATCTCGATGTTCAAGATGACCGGCGCTGTCTCCAAGCACATGAGCTGAGCTACCTTCCGCGTGCGCGGGCGAACGGCCAATCGGTCGCTTCGCCCGCCCACAGCGCGAGCCAGACGATCAGCGGCTGCGCCAGCAACCGCGGGACGTGATAGGCGAGGCGCCAGCCGCCATCCGGCCGGGCCAGATCGATCCGCATATGCTCGAGGTTGGCGGGCCACACGCACAGCGCGTAAAGCGCCAGGCCGATCCCGCCGGCGCGGCGCAGGCTGCGCGACCACGGCTGCACCAGCGCGGCTGCGCCAGCCAGTTCCGCCACCCCGGTCCAAGCGACCACGGCATCCGGGGCAGGGACCCACCCCGGGACTATCCGCAGGAACGGGTCCGGCGCGACGAGGTGAAAAATCCCCGCGGTCGCGTAAAACAGCGCGAGCAACCAGCGGGCGGCGGCGCGATACCTGGCGGTGCGGTTCATCCGGCGATGCTAGCGGCGCGCGCTTGTGCTGTCTCGCCAGAGCTTTATCAGATCGCGCATGACGATCCGCACCGGCATCGGCGGCTGGACCTACCCCCCCTGGCGCGGCGGCGTGTTCTATCCGCCAGGGCTGCGCCAGGCCGACGAGCAGGCTTTCGCCACGCGCGCGGTGCAAATGATCGAGGTCAACGGCACGTTCTACCGCCGGCAGAGCCCGGCGAGCTTCGCCGCCTGGCGCGAGATTGCGCCGCCCGGCTTCGTCTATGCGCTCAAGGGCTCGCGCTTCGTCACCAACCGCAAGCTGCTGGCGAGCGCGGAGGAAGGGCTGGCGAACTTCATGGCGCAGGGCCTGGCCGAGATCGGCGACACGCTCGGGCCGATCGTCTGGCAGCTCGCAACGAGCAAGCGGTTCGATCCCGACGACATCGCCGCGTTCTTCGCGTTGCTGCCGGGCAGCTACGCCGGGCTCCGCATTCGCCATGCGATCGAGGTCGGCCACGAGAGCTTCGCCTGCCGCGAGTTCGTCGAGCTGGCGCGGGCGGCGAGCGTGGCGATCGTCTTCAACGATGCGCCCGACCGGCCGGCGATTGCCGACCGCACCGCCGACTTCGCGTACTTGCGGCTGAAGGGCATGCGCGCCGAGTGCGCGACGGGCTATACCGAGCGCGAGCTTGACCATTGGGGGAGATTTTGCCGCCTATGGCACGCCGGGGCGGCGCCCGAGGGCTTGCCATATGTCGGCGATCCCGCCGATAGCGCGGGCCGGGCGGGCGATGTGTTCGCGCTGATGATCAACGGCGCCAAGGAACGGGCGCCCGCCGCGGCGCTTGCCCTGGCGGCGAAGCTGGGAGAGTCGCAATGAAGTCCGTGCCGTTTGCGCTTGCCGCGCTGCTGTTTGCCACCGCCGCGCAAGGAGCGCCGAGCCCGGAGCAGGTCGCCGAAGCGGCGCTGCGCGCCGCGCCGGTGTGGGACGGGCACAACGATGTGCCGATCCAGTTGCGCAACCGCTACAAGAACATGATCGGCACGTTCGATTTCGTCGACACCACGGATGCCGCGGACCACGATGACGGGGCGATGCACACCGACCTGACGCGGCTCGTCAAGGGCCGGGTCGGCGCGCAGTTCTGGTCGGTCTACGTCAGCGCGAACCTTACCGAGCAGCAGGCGGTGCAGGCGACGATCGAGCAGATCGACGTGACCAGGCGGCTGATCGCGCGCCACCCGGATCGGCTGGCGTTCGTGACCACCGCCGGCGGGGCGGCGCAAGCGATGAAGGCCGGTAAGATCGCCTCGCTGATCGGCATCGAAGGCGGGCACTCGATCGGCTCGAGCCTGGCGGTGCTGCGCCAGATGTACGGGCTCGGCGCCCGGTACATGACGCTCACCCATTCGCTCAACAATCCGTGGGCCGACAGCGCCACCGACGCGCCACGGCACAACGGCCTGACCCTGTTCGGCAAGGACGTGGTCCGCGAGATGAACCGGTTGGGCATGCTGGTCGACCTCAGCCATGTCAGCGACAAGGTGATGAACGACGTGCTCGATATGACGAGCGTGCCGGTGATCTTCAGCCATTCGGGCGCGCGCGCGGTCAACGGTCACGCGCGCAACGTGCCCGACAGCGTGCTCGCGCGGTTGAAGGGCAACGGCGGGGTAGTGATGACGGTCGGCTATCCCGATTTCCTGAGCGAGAAGCGCCGCCAGTGGAACGCCAACCGGGCAGCCGAGGAAGCGCGCGTCAAGTCGCTGTGGCGCGGCGATCCCGAAGCGGTGAAGCGCGAGCTGGCCGCATGGGTGGCCGCCAACCCCGGGCCGCCGGCGAGCGTTTCCGACTGGGCGGACCACATCGACCACGTTCGCAAGCTGGCGGGGATCGATGCCGTGGCGATCGGCGGCGACTACGACGGCGTCGACACCACGCCGGTCGATGCGCCCGACGTGGCGGGCTACCCGGCGCTGTTCGTCGAACTCGCCCGGCGCGGCTATAGCCAGGCCGAGCTGGAGAAGATCGCCAGCCGCAACATGGCCCGCGTGCTGCGCGCGGCCGAGACGCACGCCGCTGCACGGCGGAGCGACCCGCCGGTGGAAAGCCCGACCGCGTTCTGAGCCGTTACTGCGCGGGTGTCTTCGGATCGCCCGCCGGCGCGTCGCCCGGAGTCGCGCTCGCGGTGGGCGCGGCGTCGGGAGCCTGGTTGGCGTCGGGCGCGCGGTCTCCCTCGCCGAACGCGGGCGCGATCGGCTCCCCGTCTTGCCCCTCGGCCGCGTTCTCCTCGGCAGCGATTTCGTTGCTGACGTTGTATTCGCTGTCGCCGCCGTCGTCCTGCACCAGCGCGCCGGTGGTCCAGACGATCGTCAGCAGCACGATCGCCAGCAACGTGCCGATGATCAGCACCCAGCGCACCACGCCTTCCTTCGAGCCGCCGCTCGCTTCGGTTTCGCTCGCGTGCACTTCGTCGCCCCGCTGTTCCATTTCGCCGGCTCCCGTTGTTGTGGCGTTTCTACGGTTCGCGCAAACGCCGGTTCCTAATCGCGCAGCAGCTCGTTGATCGCGGTCTTGGCCCGCGTCTGCGCGTCGACCGTCTTGACGATCACCGCGCAGTAAAGGCTCGGCCCGGGCGATCCATCGGGCAACGGCTTCCCGGGCAGCGCGCCGGGCACCACCACCGCGTAAGGCGGGACCTGCCCCATGTGCACCTCGCCGGTCGCGCGGTCGACGATCTTGGTCGAGGCGCCAAGATAGACCCCCATCGACAGCACCGCGCCTTGGCCGATGCGCACGCCCTCGACCACTTCGGAGCGCGCGCCGATGAACGCGCCGTCTCCGATGATCACCGGGTCGGCCTGCAGCGGCTCGAGCACGCCGCCGATGCCCACGCCGCCCGACAGGTGGACATTGGCGCCGATCTGCGCGCAGCTGCCGACGGTCGCCCAGGTGTCGACCATCGTGTTCTCGCCCACGTGCGCGCCGATGTTGACGAAGCTCGGCATCAGCACCGCGCCCTTGCCGACGAAGCTGCCGCGGCGCACGATCGCCCCCGGCACGACGCGGAAACCCGCAGCGCGGAAGCGGTTCTCGCCCCAGCCGGCGAACTTGCTCGGCACCTTGTCGTACGCCGGCGAGCCCGCGCTGCCGCCGTCGACGACCGCGTTGTCGCCGAGGCGAAAGCTCAGCAGCACCGCTTTCTTGAGCCACTGGTTGATCCGCCATCCTCCGCTGCCGTCGGGCTCGGCGACCCGCGCGCGGCCCCCGTCGAGCAGTTCGAGCGCGGTCTCGACCGCGTCGCGCACGTCGCTGCTAGCGGGGGTGATCTCGCCGCGACGCTCCCAGGCGGCGTCGATGGCGGCGGCGAGGTCGGCGGACATGGCGCTTGCGGCTCCCAACGGTTCCCCCGGCGCGCTAGCGGCCGGGCGAACCTTGGGCAAGGCTGGCTCCTCTTGGTGTTCAGGGTTTCTTCAACCGTTGGGGGGCATCGTCGGTGCGATAACTCGGGACGCGACAGGTATGAGCAGGACTTCGCGCGGGAAGCTGCGCTTCGAACTGGGCTGCGCGCTGGCGGTGCTGGCGGGTCTCGCCGCGTGCGGCGGCGGGGGCGGGGGCGGGGGAGGCGCAGTCATCAGCGCGCCTGGAGAGA
>JBHWTG010000117.1:0-2744 GCA_043427735.1 Tsuneonella sp.
GGTGTCCAGGCGGGGTGGAAGGGACCGCTGCACCGCTGCTCCTTCTATGGCAACAAGGAGGTCGGCGCGAAGCTGGATGCGATGTTGAAGATGGGTGCGTCCAAGCCATGGCCCGACGCGCTCGAGGCGTTCACCGGCACCCGCGAGATCAGCGCCAAGCCGATGCTCGAATACTTCGCGCCGCTGATGAAATGGCTCGACCAGCAGAACAAGGGCCAGCCGAAGGGCTGGTGAACGAGGGCGGCGCGTCGCGGGTTCCTGCCGATTGCGCGCCGTCAGGCTGCCGCGGCAGGCGCCGCCGCAGGGGTGAGGGCGGGGTGCCCCGCTAGCGGAACGGCGGCTCGTTGAACGCGCGCAGCTTGCGGCTGTGCAACCGTTCGCCTTCCTCGCGCAGGCGGCGGCAGGCGGTCACGCCGATCTTGAGGTGCGCGGCGATCGCCTCCTCGTAGAACTTGTTGGCCTGGCCGGGCAGCTTGATCTCGCCATGCAAGGGCTTGTCGCTGACGCACAGCAGCGTGCCGTAAGGGACCCGGAAGCGGTAGCCCTGGCCGGCGATCGTGGCGCTTTCCATGTCCACCCCGACCGCGCGGCTCAGGCTCATGCGGCGGGCGGACTGGGTGTACTGCAGTTCCCAGTTGCGATCGTCGGTGGTGACCACGGTGCCGGTGCGCATGCGCTGCTTGAGATCGGCGCCGTGCGCGCCCGAGACTTCCTCCGCCGCGCCGTAGAGCGCCTGCTGGACCTCGGCGATCGCGGGCAAGGGGATTTCCGGCGGCAGCACCGGGTCGAGCACGTGATCGTCGCGCAAGTAGGCGTGAGCGAGCACGTAGTCGCCGATCTTCTGCGTCGGCCGCAGGCCGCCGCAGTGGCCGATCATCAGCCACGCCTCGGGCCGCAGCACGGCGAGGTGGTCGGTGATGGTCTTGGCATTCGACGGGCCGACCCCGATATTGACCAGCGTGATGCCTTCGCGATTCTCGCCGATCAGATGATACGCGGGCATCTGGTGCCGCCGCCACGCGGTGTCCGACAGCTGCAGCCGCGCGTCGGCGCGCCGCTCGGTCAGCATCAGCCCGCCCGCGCCGGCCAGCGCGGTGTACCCGTCCGAACCGAGCTGCTCGGCCGCCCAGTCAACGAATTCATCGACATAGCGGTGATAGTTCGTGAACAGCACGAACCGCTGGAAGTGCTCGGTGCGGGTCCCGGTGTAGTGCGCCAGCCGCGCGAGGCTGAAATCGGTGCGCAGCCCGTCGAACAGCGACAGCGGGATCGGATCGTCGGGTCCGCCCAGCTCGATCCCGTCGGCCAGCTCGTCGCCGATCAGCGCGAGCTCGGTCGCGGGGAAGTGCCGCGCGAGCACCTGCGGCTCGATCCCCACCAGCTCGGCGCCGGCCTCGCCGTCGAGCACGTAGGGGAAGGGGATTTCCTGGCGCGAGGGGCGCACCTCGACCGCCACCTGATAATCCTCGGCGATCAGCTCGAGCTGCTCGGCGAGATACGGCCCGAACAGCGCGGGCCGGGTGACCGTGGTGGCATACGTGCCCGGGGCGTTGAGCCGGCCGTAGGCGCGGCCGCGGCTGCTCGCGGGCGGCTCCCCGCCGTAGCGCACGACCAGCTCGGGATAAGCGTAGCTGCCGTCGAGCCGGCGCGAGACCGGCGGGATCGCCCCTTCGCGGGCGAAGGCGAGGATGTCGCCGCGCAGCGCATCGACCGCGCGGTCGTACAGTTCGCCAAGCTGCGCCAGAATTGCATCGACCGATTCCATCGGCGGCGGATAGCGCGCGGTGTGCGACAAGGCAAAGACCGCGCCGAACCCTTTCGCCGCGCGGTTCGTTGAGGGGGCCATGCACGGGTTCATCATCGAGGCGATCGCGCGCGGCGGCTACATCGGCATCTTCCTGCTGATGGCGCTCGAGAACATCTTCCCGCCGGTGCCGAGCGAGGTCATCATGGGGGTCGGCGGGGTGCTCGTCGAGCGCGGAACGATGGAGTTCTGGCCGCTGCTGGCGATCGGCACCGCGGGCACCGTGGCGGGCAATTACGCCTGGTACTGGCTCGGCGACCGCTGGGGCTACGAGCGCACGCGGCCGTTCATCGACCGCTGGGGCCGCTGGCTGACCGTCGAGTGGCATCACATGGAAGCGGCCACGCGGTTCTTCCAGCGGCACGGGCAATGGGTGGTGTTCGCGCTGCGCTTCAGCCCGTTCATGCGCACGATGATCTCGCTCCCCGCGGGCCTCGCGCACATGCCGGTCGGCCGGTTCCTGCTGTTCACCTTTCTCGGCTCGGCGATCTGGAACGCGATGCTGATCCTCGGCGGCACGATCCTCGCGCGGTTCCTCGCCGACTACGAGGACGCGCTCGGCTGGGGCATGTTCGCGCTCGTCGGGCTGGCGGTGGCGGCGTACGTCTGGCGGGTCGCCACGTGGAAGCCGCGGCACCTGCGGCAGCCCGCCGAGTAGCTAGCGCGCGCGCGGGTGCGCGCTGCGATAGGTGTCGAACAGCGTCGCCGCATCGACCCGGGTGTAGATCTGCGTCGAGCCGAGGCTCGCGTGGCCGAGCAGTTCCTGCAAGCTGCGCAAGTCCGCCCCCGCGCCGAGCAGATGGGTCGCAAAGCTGTGCCGCAAGGCGTGCGGCGTGGCGCTCGCCGGCAGGCCCATCATCGCCCGTGCACGGGCCACCGCCTTCTGGACCATGCCTTGCGACAGCGGCCCGCCCTTGGCCCCGCGAAACAGCGCCAGATC
>JBHWTG010000118.1:0-18002 GCA_043427735.1 Tsuneonella sp.
ATACTGATCGGCGCGCCCGCGCCAGGGCAGGCGGTCGAGGGGGCGACGGCAGGGGGCAACGCGAACGACTTCGCCAGCAAGATCGGCGGGGTCGGCGGCGGCCCGGCGCAGGCGCGCGCGATGGTCAATCCGCAGACCACGGTGACGCAGGGCACGCTGATCCCCGCGGTGCTCGAGACCGCGATCAACACCGACGTGCCCGGCTTCGTGCGCGCGGTGGTCAGCCAGGACGTGCGCAGCTTCGACGGGACGCGCGTGCTCGTGCCGCGCTCGAGCCGATTGATCGGCCAGTACCAGTCCGGGCTGCAGGGCGGGCAGAAGCGCGCCTATGTCATCTGGACGCGGCTGATCCGGCCCGACGGCGCCTCGGTCAACCTCGCCTCGCCGGCGATCGGGTTCGACGGGACCACCGGCCTCGCGGGCCAGGTCAACAGCCATTTCTTCAAGCGCTTCGGCTCGTCGATCCTGCTGTCGGTGATCGGCGGGCTCGCCACCGGCGGCGCCTCGGTGGTGCTCGGCGGCGGAGCGAATGCCGCCTCGACCGCGCTCCAGCAGGACGGCCAGATCGGCCCCACCGTGCGCGTGCGCGCGGGCGAGCCGATCCGCGTGTTCACCGCGCGCGATCTCGACTTCGGGCAGGTCGCGGCGGTCAAGTGAGCGCGGAGGTCCATCCGCTCCCCGCCGCCGGCGCCGAGCGCAGCGTCTATCTCGACGCCTACCTCGCGCCGTTCCGCCAGTGGCTCGAACGCGACACGATCACCGAGATCCTCGTCAACCGGCCGGGCGAGGTGTGGATCGAGGACGCCGCGCATCCCGGCATGCAGCGCCTCGCCGCGCCCGAGATCGACGACCGGCTGGTCCAGCGGCTGGCCGAGCAGGTCGCCCGCGTCAGCCACCAGGGCATCAACCGCGAGCACCCGCTGCTCGGGGCCACCCTGCCGGACGGGGCGCGCGTGCAGTTCTGCGGCCCGCCCGCCGCGCGGCGGCACTGGGCGATGGCGATACGCCGCCACCGCCGGCTCGACCTGCCACTCGACGCCTACGATACCGGCCCGCTGGCCGATCGCGCCCGCGACCCGCTGCCCGACTGCCAGGCACAGCCGATCGCGTACCTGCGCGAGGCGATCCGCCAGCGCCGCACGATCCTGATCTCGGGCGGCACCAGCACCGGCAAGACGACCTTCCTCAACGCGATGCTCGGTGAAATCCCGGCGGGCGAACGCGTGATCCTGGTCGAGGACACCCCCGAGCTGCGGCTGCCGGGGGCGAACGGCGTGGGCCTGGTGGCGGTCAAGGGGGAGCTCGGCGAGGCGAAGGTCACCGCCAACGAGCTGCTCCAGGCCGCGCTGCGGCTGCGGCCCGACCGGATCGTGCTCGGCGAGCTGCGCGGCGCGGAGAGCGTGAGCTTCCTGCGCGCGATCAACACCGGCCACCCGGGCAGCTTCTCGACCATCCACGCCAACTCCCTGCGCGGTGCGCTCGAGCAGCTCGCGCTGATGGTCATGCAGACCGGCATCGGCCTCTCGCGCAGCGACACGATCGCCTACGCCGCGGGGGTGATCGACGTCATCGTCCAGCTCGGCCGCGACGGCGCCGGGCGACGGACCATCACCGCCATCGCCGAGAGCGCCGCGCTCGTCTAGCGCGGCGACGATTGCCGCGACCTGTTGCAAGCGCGCAACGCGGAGCAAGTGTCCGGTTCCGTAAGGTAAAGCGGCGCGGGGCCGCCCGTGCACGGCGCGCAACATTCTGTCGCGCGCGCCAGCGAGCGCTTATCGGCTGGCGGCCTATTGCCAGCATACCGGAAATTGCATTAGCTTCGCTTCCGAACGGGACCGCGACGAGACGGTCCATTCGCGAGGAGAGGACCTATGAGGGTGAAGGCTGCCCTGCTTGCAGGCATTTGCGCATCGGTGATCGCGTTTCCGGCGTCCGCGCAGGACACCTCCCCCCAGGACAGCGACGGCGAGGTCGAGACCGGCAACGTCATCGTCGTGACCGCGCAGCGCCGCGCGGAAGCGCTGCAGGATGTGCCGATCGCTGTCAGCGCATTCACGGCCGAAGCGCTCGAGGCCCAGCAGATCGAGAACACCTCCGATCTCCAGCTTACGCTTCCGAACGTGACTTTCACCAAGACGAACTTCACGTCCTCGAGCTTCACCATTCGCGGTATCGGCGATCTGTGCGTCGGGGTCTCGTGCGACAGCGCGACCGCCATTCATCTCAACGACGCGCCGCTGTTCGGCACGCGGCTTTTCGAGGGCGAGTTCTACGACCTTGCGCAGATCGAAGTGCTGCGCGGCCCGCAAGGAACGCTTTTCGGCCGAAACGCGACATCGGGCGTGGTTAACATTCGCACGGCGCGTCCCGATTCGAGTGGGTTCGGTGCCGCGGGAGATTTTGAGTACGGCAACTACAACAGCATCAAGGCCAAGGGGATGATCAATCTCCCGATTGGCGAAACAATGGCCGCTCGAGTGGCGGGTTACTACCTGAATCGCGATGGCTATACCCTCAACCAGTTCAACGGCGAGCGCTATGACGACCGCGACATGTACGGCGTGCGAGGATCGCTTCGCTGGGAGCCAAGCAGCGGCACCACACTCGATCTCGTTGCCCAGTATTTCCGCGAAGACGATCAGCGCATGCGCATCCAGAAGCAATTGTGCCAGCGCGACGAAACCGGCGTTCTCGGCTGCCTCAACAGCCGGCTCGACTATGCCTTTCCCGATGGCAGTTCGACGCTGGGGGCCATTTTCGCGTCGCAGGAATTCTTCCGCATCCGGGGTGTGCCGTCCGGCCAGCCAGGGCTGCCGAACTTCTCCACCGGCAGCCTCTATGGCCCGGATGTCTTCGGCACGGCGGTTAACCCGGCGGATCCGCGGGTCATCAACACGGCGTTCGCGCCGAACTATTTCGCTGAGGAATGGATTGTTCAAGGCCAGCTAAACCAGGATCTGGGCGGCGGCCTGAACGCCAAGCTCAGCGGCAATTGGCAGAACGTCAAGGTCGATTCGCAGCAGGATTACAACAACGCCGCGCAAAGCCGCGTGCCGCTGCAGAATGGGTTGAACACCCTGGCTGCTGCTGCGGCTGGCACCTTCGGTCCGGGGCTGCAGGCTTACCTGGCGCCGATTGCCGCGCGCCTCATCCCCAACGGGCCTAACGGGGTTCTGTGCACTTCGAATTCCGATCCGAACCTTGTCGGCGTGTTTGGAGCGGCCAACGATTCGGTCTGCTCGATGAACCCACTGGCGTTCGACCGCTCGAACAATGAGCAGAAGAGCTGGACCGCCGAAGCCATCGTCAGCTCCGACTGGGACGGCCCGTTCAATTTCCTGCTCGGCGGCATTTATGGCCAGTTGCACCTGACCGAGAACAGCTACTACGTCAGCGCGTTCGGGCTCGACTACGCCGCGGGCTTGCTGGGAGCGTTCGGGGCACTGGGGGCAGGCCTGCCGCCACCCGCGGCGGGGCAGTCGTACTTCCTCGGATCTCCGATGTACCGCAACAATTCGGACGATCTGAAGGTCAAGACGTTCGGTATCTTTGGCGAAACCTACTACGACCTGAGCGACCAGCTGAAGCTGACGCTGGGTGTCCGCTATAACAACGACCGCAAGGAAGTGCGCGCGCGAACGCCGCTGTTCGTGGATTCGGCGGGCAACGCCGTGCTGGTTCCCACCAATTCGCCCGACATCACCAGCGCGCTGGGTTATGCCAACCTCGACTACGACGCGGGGCTTCCCGGCCCGCAGGAATTCGCCGTTCGGGAGGCGAAGTTCAGCGAATGGACCGGGCGAGCGGTGGTCGATTACCAGATCACCCCCGCCAACCTAGTTTACGCTTCGTATTCGCGGGGTTACAAGTCGGGCGGCATCAATCCGCCGTTGTC
Source organism: Tsuneonella sp. (assembly GCA_043427735.1). Classification (GTDB taxonomy): domain Bacteria; phylum Pseudomonadota; class Alphaproteobacteria; order Sphingomonadales; family Sphingomonadaceae; genus Tsuneonella. Next base: position 3,896 of record JBHWTG010000118.1, read on the forward strand.
GCCGATCTTCGCGGTTCCTGAGTCGTTCGCCCCGGAGTTCGTCAATGCCTTCGAAATCGGCTCCAAAAATACTTTCGGCGCGCTGCAGCTCAATCTCACCGGTTTCTACTATCAGTACAAACAACTGCAACTGAGCCGCATCGTCGCGCGCACGTCGGTCAACGACAACGTCGATGCGGATATCTGGGGCATCGAGGCCGAAGCGGTCATCCGGCCGGTGAGCGAGCTCGCCGTCAACATCACCGCCAGCTACCTCAACACCAAGGTGTCTTCCGACAAATATCTCTCGAATCCGCGCGACTTCGGTGGTGGCCGCGCCGATGCAGTGATCATCAAGGACATCACCAATGCAGCCAACTGCGCGGTCGCCTCGGCGTCGGGCAGCGTTGCGGGGGTCAACGGCTACGTCGCCCAGGTGAACAACCTGATCAATGCCGGCGCAATTCCGGGCGTCTTCCCTGGGGCGGGCTTGCGCGCGCCGACATCGTTCGGACCCAATAGCGGGATTGCCTCGACCGGCGCCTTCAGTATCTGTGCCGTGCTCCAGGGACTAGCGCCAACGGTCGGAGCGTCGTTCGGGGGGATTCAAACCTCGACAGTCATCGACGGTGTGACCTACGACTACTCGGCTGGCATCCCGGTTAATATCAAGGGCAACGAGCTGCCGGGGGCTCCGGACTACAAGGTTTCCATGGGCATCCAATACGCCGCGCCGCTGGGCAATTTCACGCTCACTCCGCGGGCCGACATCGCCTTCACCGGAGAGACCACCGGGAACATCTTCGGCGGCAACGTGAATCGTATCCGGAGTTTCGTACAGGCCAACGCTCAGTTGCAGCTCGACGCACCCGACGGGCGCTGGTACGTTCGGGCGTTCGTGCAGAACATCTTCGACAATAGCGCGGTTACCGGCCTCTACGTGACCGATCAGTCTTCGGGCAACTACACCAACATCTTCACGCTCGAGCCCCGCCGCTACGGCATTGCGGCCGGGTTCAAGCTCTAAGCTGTCGAGTACTGAAGATCCGCAGGGGGCCGGACCGCGAGGCCCGGCCCCTATCAAGTCCGCCCGAATGGCGAGAAGTCGGTGTGCGCGTCGAACACCTCGACCCCCTCGCGGCGCTTGAGCGCGCCGACCACGCCGTACGTCACCGGGGTCAGCAGCGCTTCCCACGCGGTCTTGATCGCCCACTGCGACAGCACGACCTGCATCAACTGCTCGGGCGGCCAGCCGGCAAGACCGTAGAACGCCAGCGGATAGAAGATCAGGCTGTCGAGCCCCTGGCCGACGAAGGTTGAACCAATTGTGCGCAGCCACAGATGCCGCCCCTCGGTCCAGACCTTGAGCTTGGCGAGCACGAAGCTGTTGGCGAACTCGCCGACCCAGAACGCGGTCATCGAGGCCAGCACGATGCGCCACGAATTGCCGAACACGAACTCGTAGGCGGGCTGGCCGGGCCAGCCCTCGGCCGGCGGCAATTGCACCACCACCCAGGCCATGAACGCCATGAACGCGAGCGCGGCGAACCCGGTCCAGATCACCCGCCGCGCGCGGGCGTAGCCGTACACCTCGGTCAGCACGTCGCCGATGACGTAACTGATCGGGAAGAACAGCACGCCGGCGCCGAACGACCACGCGGCGCCGCCCGGCAGCGTCACGTAGCTCGGCTTCGAGGCGCCGATGAGGTTCGACAGCAGCAGAATGGCGACGAACGCCGCCATCAGCAGGTCGAAGTAGCGGAAGTGCCGCGGCGCGGCCTCGTCCCCCTCGATGCGCACCGCCTGTCCGCTCATGCGGTGCGACTATCGCGATTTGTGCGCGGCGCAAAGCACGCTATGCGCGCCTCAGCGCGCGCCCGTAGTTCAACTGGATAGAGCACGAGCCTTCTAAGCTTGGAGTTGCAGGTTCGAGTCCTGCCGGGCGCGCCAGCCTTCGGGCCTGCCAAGCAGGTTCGGAGGCTGGCAGGTTCAAAAGGATCGAACCCGTTCGGATTCGGAGCGGCCGCAGGCCGCGCAGAAGAACGCGCCCGCAGGGCGCGGACAGTCCTGCCGGGCGCGCCAGCTTCTCGGCCCCCCTGAATGGCGGTTGCTGCGGAACGGCCGGCCAAGCTGCCGGTTCGAGCAGGCGAACCTCAGGAGATTTGCATGTCCGCCAAGCTCGCCGTCGTCACCGGCGGATCGACCGGGATCGGTTTCGAGCTCGCCGGACTCGCGGCTGCCGCGGGATACGACCTGATTGTTGCCGCCGACGAGCCGCAGATCCACGATGCGGCACGCGCCTTCGGCCAAATCGGCGGCCAGGTGACCGGGATCGAGACCGACTTGTCGACCATCGAGGGCGTCGATCGCCTGCTGGCGGCCACCCAAGGCACCGCCGTCGACGTGCTGTGCGCCAACGCCGGGATCGGCACCGGCGGGGCGTTCCTCGATCAGCGGGTGGCGGACTGGCGCCACACGATCGACACCAATGTGACCGGCACCGTCTATCTGTTGCAGCGGGTGCTCGCACAGATGGTCGGGCGCGGGCACGGCCGGGTGCTCGTCACCGGTTCGATCGCCGGATACATCCCGGGCAGCTTCAACGCGATACAACGCGACCAAGGCGTTCATCGACAACTTCACCGACGCCCTGCGCGACGAATTGAAGGATCACCCGGGTGTGACGCTGACCACGCTGAAGCCCGGCGCAACCGACACCGCGTTCTTCGCGCGGGCAGGAATGCTCGACACCAGGCTCGGCCAGAGCGAGGCCAAGGCCGATCCGGCCGAGGTGGCGAAGGACGGGTGGGACGCGATGCTGAGCGGCCGCAACGCGGTCACTTCGGGCTGGCTCAACAAGCTGCAAGTCGCGGCCGCCGGTGTCGCACCTGCCCCGGCGATGGCGCACATCCATCGCAAGCTCGCCGAGCCGGGCAGCGCCGAAAGCTGACCCGTCAGGCGCGGTGCGCAGATGCCAGCGGCTCGCCGTCGACCGGATAGCCGGCATCGGGCGGGATCGCGAGCCAGCGCGCGCCGCCGCGCTCCTCGATCCACGGGGTGATCGTCTTCACCGGAATCGCCCGCGCGTCGGCGCGGGCCTCGGCGAACGAGGCGAACTGCGCCAGCCGTTCGAGATTGCGGCGGGTCGGGAAGATCAGGTTGAGATCGCCGCGCTCGGCGGCCGCCAGCGCCTCGGCCGCCCCGGTCCAGAACAAGTGCGTGTTCTCGGTCGCGTCGATCTCCAGCTCGACCGCGCCGGTGCCGAGGTCGGCGAGATAGAACCGGGTGTCGAAGATCCGCGGCAGCCGCTCGTTCTTGGGGTGCCAGCGGGCGAAGGGAACGACCGCCTCGAGATCGAGCGTCCAGCCCATCGCGGCCAGCACGGGCGCGATCTCGCCGCGCTCGAGCAACAGCGCGCGGGCGCGGGCCGCTTCGCCGGCCGAGACCGGCTCGCGCATGCCGATGACGAGGCCGGTCTCCTCGAGCGTCTCGCGCACCGCGGCGATGCGATGGGCGGCCTCGTCCGCATCGGCCCCGCCGAGGTCGGCGGCGAGGGCATAATCGGCCGGATCGACCCGCCCGCCGGGGAACACCGCCATCCCGCCGGCGAACGACATCGCCCGGTGGCGCGTGATCATCAGGATCTGCGGCGGCCCGCCATCCGGGCAGTTGCGGAACACGACGACGGTGGCGGCGGGGATCGATGGGGCGGGGGCGTCGTCGCTCATCGCGCTCGACTGTGGCGGGCGGCCGGTTGCTCGGCAAGACCGAATTGCGCGCCGGATGTGTCGGAATCGCTTACATCCGCGTCGGGCGGTCAGCCGCGTTAACCATTGTCAGCGGCGTAAATCGGCGACCGGGCGCAACTGGCACGCTTCGTGCTGATAAACCGATACCCCAAGGTCTTCGAAACGAGGCGGGCCCAGTCTCCCGGCGCTGCCTCCCCCGACCACCCCAACCCCAACGAAAAACCCCGCCCGGCCGATCAGGCCGGGCGGGGCGATCGTTGTGCGAAAGAATGCGGGGCTCAGCCCGCGGCGGCGACGCCCTTCTCGGCCAGCATCGCCTGCAGCTCGCCGGCTTCGTACATCTCCATCATGATGTCGCTGCCGCCTACGAACTCGCCCTTGACGTAGAGCTGGGGGATGGTCGGCCAGTCGCTGAACGACTTGATCCCCTGGCGGATTTCCATGTCCTGCAGCACGTCGACGCTTTCGTATTGCGCGCCGCAATGCTCGAGGATCGCCACCGCGCGGCTGGAGAAGCCGCACTGGGGGAACAGCGGGGTGCCCTTCATGAACAGCACGACATCGTTGCGGGCGACAATGTCGGCGAGGCGCTGGTTGACGTCGGACATGGCCGAGCCTTTCGAGTTGGAAAATCGGTCCAGGTCAGTTGGGAACGGCGGTGGTCAGTTGCAAGGCGTGGAGCTCGCCCCCCATCCGTCCGCCGAGCGCGTCGTAGACCAGCTTGTGCTGCTTCACCCGGCTGAGCTGCGCGAACGCGCTACTGACGACGTGCGCGGCGTAGTGATCGCCGTCCCCGGCCAGATCGCGGATCTCAACCACGGCGTCGGGCAGCGCGGCCCGGATCAGCGCCTCGATCTCGGCGGCGGCCATCGCCATCGGCTCAGCTTTCGCTCATCAGCTGGCGGCGCGCTTCGACCGCCTTGGCATCGAGCGCGGCGCGCACCTCGGCCTCATCGACCTCGCACCCGGCCCCGGTCAGGTCGCCGAGCACCTTGCGGATGACGTCCTCGTCGCCCGCTTCCTCGAAGTCGGCCTGGACCACGGCCTTGGCGTAGGCATCGGTCTCTTCCGGAGTCAGCCCCAACTTCTCCGCCGCCCAGTGGCCGAGCAGCCGGTTGCGCCGCGCGGCAACGCGAAACGCGGTTTCCTCGTCCATCGCGAACTTGCGTTCCTCGCCGCGCTCGCGATCGTCGAAATGAGTCATCCTGATCCTCTCCAAAGGCGTTCGCAGAGCCGATAGGCGCGGCCCGGACGCTAGTCCATCGTCACCACGAGCTTGCCGACCGCTTCGCGGCTCTCGAGCTTGGCGATCGCCTCGCCGCCGCGCTCGAGCGGATAGGTCTCCGAGATCAGCGGGTCGATCTTGCCGGCCTTGAGCAACTCGAACAGCTCGGCCGCCTGCGCACGGAACTTGGCCGGCTCGCGCGCGGTGAACGCGCCCCAGAACACCCCGCAGATGTCGCAGCTCTTGAGCAGCGTCAGGTTGAGTGGCATTCTGGCGATGCCGGCCGGGAAGCCGACGACCAGGAAGCGCCCCTCCCAGGCGATCGCGCGCAGCGCCGGCTCCGAATACTGGCCGCCGACGATGTCGTAGACGATGTTCGCGCCCTCGGGCCCGCAGGCGGCCTTGAAGCGGTTGGCGAGCTCTTTGGAAGCATCCTTGTCCATCGCCTCGCGCGGGTAGATCACCACGTCGTCGGCCCCGGCGCGCCGCGCGACCTCGCCCTTCGCTTCGCTGGATACGGCCGCGATCACCCGCGCGCCGAACGCCTTGCCGAGCTCGACCGCCGACAGCCCCACGCCCCCCGCCGCGCCAAGGACGAGCAACACGTCGCCCGGCTTGATATGCCCGCGGTCCTTGAGCCCGTGGATCGTGGTGCCGTAGGTCATCATCAGCGACGCCGCCTTTTCCAGGCTCACCCCTTCGGGCACTGGGAACAGCCGCCTGGCGTCGACCGCGATCTTCTCCACCAGCCCGCCGTTGCCGATCCCGCCGAACACCTGGTCGCCCGGCTTGAACTGGGCGACTCCCTCGCCGACGCTTTCGACCACGCCGGCGATCTCGCCGCCCGGCGCGAACGGCCGCTCGGGCTTGAACTGGTACATGTCGCGGATGATCAGCGCATCGGGATAGTTGATCGCGCAGGCCTTGACCGCGACCACCACCTGGCCCGGGCCCGCGACCGGATCGTCGATCTCGTCGAGCGTCAGCGTTTCGGGTCCGCCGGTGGTGTGGGTGCGCAGCGCTCTCATAGGGGGGCTCTCATGCAGCTTTCTCCGTGCCGTGGCCCAGCCAGGGCATGTCGCGCGCCTGGCGCGCCTCGTAGTCCGCGATTTGTGCGTCGCGCGCGAGCGTGAGGCCGACCTCGTCGAGCCCCTCGAGCAGGCACGTTTTGCGGAACGGGTCGATTTCGAACGCGAAACGGTCTTGGAACGGGGTGGTGACCACCTGATGCTCGAGGTCGACCGCGATCGGATCGGTCCGCGCCACTTCCAGCAAGCGGTCGATCTGCTCCTGCGGCAGCACGACCGCCAGCACGCCGTTCTTGAACGCATTGCCGGCGAAGATATCGGAAAAGCTCGGCGCGATCACCGCGCGAATGCCAAGATCGCGCAGCGCCCACGCGGCGTGCTCGCGGCTCGATCCGCAGCCGAAGTTGTCGCCGGCGATGAGGATTGGCGCGCCGGCGTAGGCGGGCTGGTCGAACACGTTGCCGGGCTGCGCGCGAAGCGTCTCGAACGCCCCCCGGCCCAGCCCCTCGCGGCCGACGGTCTTGAGCCAGTGCGCGGGAATGATGACGTCGGTATCGATGTTCTTGAGGCCCAGCGGGATCGCCCGGCCCGCGACTTCCCGCAGCGGCTCCATCAGTCGGTTTCCGGCGGCTCGCCCGAGGGCGCCTGCGGCGGTGCCTTGGCCTTCTTCTCGTCCTTTCGCCTGCTCGCGTAGAGCAGCGCGGCGGCGATGGCGGCGGAACCGATCGCGGCGCCCGCGGCGATCGCCTTGCCGGTGATCTTGGTTGTCATGCCCTATCCATGCGGAAGGCACCCGACGGGCGCAAGGGTTCAGTCGAGGAATTCGGCTAGCGGCGCCCAAAGCCGCTCTTTTTCCGCGAGCGGCATCGAGGCATAGGCTGGAGAGGACGAGGGCAGATCCAGCAGCACGAGCCCCGAACCGGCGAGCTGGGGGCGCCCGACGGCGCTCGCCTTGCGCCCGTTGAACGCGACCGCGCGCAGCTCGGGCAAGGCGCCCACGAGCGCTGCGAGCTCGGCATGGCGAGCTTCGCGGATCGCCGCGTCGAGGCTCCCCTCGCGCCGCGCCGAGGCCACCGTGTCCCACAGCGCGATCCGGTGCTCCCGGAGGATTTCCAGCCGCTCGTGGTAGTCGAGCGAGGATAGCTCCCGCCCGATCGCGTGACCGAGCAGGCGCCAGAACAAGTTCTGCGGATGCGCGTAGTACCGCCCGGCGGCGAGCGACGCTTCGCCCGGCAGGCTGCCGAGGATCAGCACCCGCGCGTCGGGCGCGGCAACGGGTGCAAACGCTGATTTGCGGATCATCGGCTCAGATTTCGCCGCGAATTTCCTCGACCGTGGGGAAATCTGTATCGCCCATTCGCTTGAAGGGGTCTTCCCAAATGTCCACCGGCATCCATCCCATCCAAAGGCTGATGCCGCCCAGGGATAGAGGTCCGGACAGCCGCGAAGTTTCGAAATCGCTCACCCCCAGCGCCGTGCAGAAATTTTCGAAATCGGGCAGCCCGGTTCGGTTCGGGCAGAAACTTTGAACGGCTAACACGGCCCTGTCGGTGTGAAACCGCTCGGCTTCGAGCAGCACGGCGACGGTTCGATGGAGCAACTGATAGCGAAGACTCTGAACGTCGCCGGGTTCTATGCCCAACCGCGCGCAAAGGAGGTGAAGGCGCTGGTGCTTGCGCAGACTCCCATCCGCCAGCCACTCATGCACGAGCGGCCCAAAACTCTCGTCAACCTTCGCCTCGACGCCGAGCACCGCGAGTTCGGTGCCCTCAGAGATGAGCGCGAGCAGATCGGTCTGGCTGGGACTGCCACACCCGTCTCCGAGGTCGGTCTTGCGCTCCAGCCATCCATCGACGAGCCGCGCGTTAGGAAATATCTCGGACGAGCTGAGCAGAACTTTCATCTGCCGAGGAATGCCATCGGCGTTGAACCAGGAATCGGCCAACAGCTTGGCGGACCGCCCCTCTTTCCAATGCGAGGCCTTGCCCAGATGCGGGATCACATCTTCCGCGCTCAAAAGCGGGACACTGATTCGCGATCCGGTGACCATCCGAGCTCCCTAACATCGGTCAGCCGCCCGGTCACCGCCGCGGCGGCGGCCATCGCGGGGCTGACGAGGTGCGTGCGTGCGCCCGGACCTTGCCGCCCCACGAAGTTGCGGTTGCTGGTCGAGGCGCACCGCTCCCCCGGGGGGACCTTGTCGGGATTCATCGCCAGGCACGCCGAGCAGCCCGGCTCGCGCCACTCGAGGCCGGCCTCGAGGAACACCCGGTCGAGGCCCTCCGCCTCGGCCTGGCGCTTGACGAGGCCCGAGCCGGGGACCACGATCGCCCACTTGACCGACGCCGCCTTGCGGCGTCCGCGCAGCACCGCGGCGGCCGCACGCAAGTCCTCGATCCGGCTGTTGGTGCAGCTGCCGATGAACACGTTCTCGACCGCGACTTCGCTCAGCTTCTGGCCTGGGGCGAGGCCCATATAGGCGAGGCTCTTGCGCACCGCGTCCTGCTTGGACGGGTCGGCGAAGCTTTCGGGCGCCGGCACCACGCCGCCGATCGGGGCGACATCCTCGGGGCTGGTGCCCCAGGTGACGGTCGGCTCGACCGCGGCGGCGTCGATCGTCACCGACTTGTCGAACGTGGCTCCCGGATCGGTCGGGAGCGTGCGCCACCATGCGACCGCGCGCTCCCAGGCTTCGCCGGCGGGGGCATACGGGCGGCCCGCGAGATAGTCGAACACCGTCTCGTCGGGCGCGATCAGGCCCGCGCGGGCGCCGGCCTCGATGCTCATGTTGCACACGGTGAGGCGGCCTTCGACGCTCATCGCCTCGAACACCGCGCCGCGGTACTCGATCACGTGGCCGGTGCCGCCTGCCGTCCCCACGACACCGACGATGTGGAGGATCAGGTCCTTGGGGGTAACGCCGGGGCCGAGCATTCCTTCGACCCGTACCTCCATCGTCTTCGAGCGGCGCAGCAGCAGCGTCTGAGTCGCCAGCACGTGCTCGACCTCGCTGGTGCCGATGCCGAACGCCAGCGCGCCGACCCCGCCGTGCGCGGCGGTGTGGCTGTCGCCGCAGACGATCGTCGCGCCGGGCAAAGAGAAGCCCTGCTCGGGCCCGACCACGTGGACGATGCCCTGCGCCGCCTCGGTCGCGCCGATGTAGGCGATGCCGAACTCGGGCGCGTTGCGTTCGAGCGCGGCGAGCTGCGCGGCGCTTTCGGGGTCGGCGATCGGGAGCGGCCGGCCGGCCTCGTCCAGCCGCGAGGTGGTCGGCAGGTTGTGGTCGGGGACGGCGAGGGTCAGGTCGGGTCGGCGGACGGCGCGGCCGGCCGCGCGCAATGCATCGAACGCCTGCGGGCTGGTCACCTCGTGGATCAGATGGCGGTCGATATAAAGCAGGGCCGTGCCGTCGTCGCGCGTCTCGACGACGTGCGCGTCCCAGATTTTTTCGTAGAGCGTGCGCGGTCGGCTGGCCATCGCGAGAGGGGCTAGGCCGGGGGTTGCAGCGGCGAAAGATGGGAAATCTTGGGCGCGCTCAAGAGCGCCGCGTGCAATCGGTCATGGAAACGCAACGGGATCGTGCTTAACTGACAGATATGTCAGCAGCCCCCTTCGCCTTCCCGATTCGCATCCTGCCGAGCGACATCGACTTCATGGGGCACGTCAACAATGCCCGCTATCTCGGCTGGGTGCAGGATGCGGTGCTCGCCCACTGGAACAAGCTCGCCCCGCCCGAAGCGGTGGCCGAGCGGCTGTGGGTCGCGCTCAAGCACGAGATCACCTACCGCCGCCCGGCGTTCCTCGATGATGACGTGATCGCCCGCACGGTGCTCGAGAAAATCCACGGCGCGCGGGCGTTCTATCACACGGTGATCGAGCGCGGGGAGGAAGTGCTGGCCGAAGTCCGCTCGAGCTGGTGCTGCGTCGATGCGGACACCTTGCGCCCGGCGCGGATCGGCGAGGAGGTTGCCCGGTTCTTCTTCCCTACCGAGCAGGCGAAGGCGCCCCGCGGCTAGCGGGACGCCTCGTGCTGGACCGGCCGATTACCAGCGCCGGCCGTCGCGGTCCCGGCGCTCGTAGCTCAGCCGCTGGCGCAGCTGCCGGATGCGCTCGTGCAGGATGTGCGCCTCGCGCTGGGACAGGCCGCCCCGGGCATAGTCGTTGAACTGCCGGCGCAGGTTGTAGACCTGGCGGCGCAGCGCGTGCGCTTCGCGCTCGGAGATGCGGTCGCGCGAGTCCGTGCGCTGAATGCGCCGCTCGAGCTCCTCGATCTGCCGGGCGATCGCGCGCACCTGGCCGCGGTCGTTATGGCGGTAATCGCGACGGTCGTCGTAGCGATCGCGCCGCTGTTCCCAGCGATCGTCGTCGTCGTCGTCGTCGCGCTGGTCGTAGCGGTCGCGCCAATGCGCGCTGTCCTGCGCCTGTGCCGGCACGGCGACCGCGAGAGAGGCGGTGCCGGCCAGAGCGGCGAGAGTGAGCTTGATCCGAGAACGCATGGCATTGCTCCTGATTCGGGGGGTCTGTGAGTGACCTATTCAGAAATATGAGCGGTTATCTGAACGAAATGAGAACCGAAATGCCGGTGATGCGACAGGAAGCCCCTCGCGCGGCCGTTCGCCGGGCGCTATGGAGACGGCATGTCGTGGATCATGCCCGCTGCGGTCGTGCTGGCAACGGTGCTGGCGATGGAGCTCGTCGCGTGGAGCAGCCACAAGTATGTCATGCACGGGTTCGGCTGGGCGTGGCACCGCGACCATCACGAGCCGCACGCCCGCAAGGTCGAGAAAAACGATCTGTACGCCCTCGTCGGCGCAGCGCTGAGCATCGCGATGTTCGCGCTCGGCAGCCCGCTGGTGATGGGAGCGGCCGCGTGGTGGTCGGGCACCTGGATCGGGCTCGGCGTGCTGATCTACGGGATCATCTACACGCTCGTGCACGACGGGCTGGTCCACCAGCGCTGGTTCCGCTGGGTGCCGAGGCGCGGGTATGCCAAGCGCCTGGTGCAGGCGCACAAGCTGCACCACGCGACGATCGGCAAGGAGGGCGGGGTCAGCTTCGGCTTCGTGTTCGCGCGCGACCCGGCGAAGCTCAAGGCCGAGCTCGCCGCGCAGAAAGCCGCGGGGACCGCAGTGTTGCGCGAGAGCGCGGGAGCCTGACGCCCGCCGGGCGCCGTCACTCGTTGCGGGTGGCGATCCATCCTCCGGCCACGACCAGGATTGCCAGCGACAGCCAGTACCAGGGGTGGCCGAGGGTGTACCAGGTGAAGACCGCACCTGCGGCCATCGCCCCGATCGCCATCGTCTTGGCCCGCCGCGAGATCGCGCGCCGGTCGCGCCAGTCGCGGACTTGCGGGCCCCAGTGCGGATGGTCGAGGATGCGCTGCTCCCACGCCGGATTGCTGCGCGCGAAGCAGTACACCGCAAGGATCAGGAACGGCACCGTCGGCACGATCGGCAGCGCTGCGCCGACCGCGCCGAGCGCCACCGCGATGATCCCGCCGATCAGGTAGAGCCGGCGCATCTCAGGCTTCGCGCGGCGCACCCGCGATCCGCGCGGCGTGCTGCTGGACCAGCGCGATCATGTTGGGCACGCCTTGAGTGCGATTGCTGCTGAGCTGGTTGCGCAAGTCGAACGGTGCCAGCGCCGCGGCGACATCCATCGCCGCGACTTCCCCCGCCGGCTTGTCCTGCACCGCCGCGATGACCAGCGCGACGATCCCTTTGGTGATCGCCGCGTTGCTGTCGGCGAGGAAGTGCAGGCGGGCCGCATCGCCGGTCGGATAGACCCACACCGCGGCCGAGCAGCCGCGCACCAGCGTCGCGTCGGTCTTGAGCGGCTCGGGCATCGGCTCGAGCTCGCGGCCGAGCTCGATCAGCAGCCGATAGCGGTCGTCGGCGTCGAGGAATTCGTACTCGTCGGCAATGTCGGCCAGGGTGCGCATGGCGCGCGCCTAGCGGGTGGCGGGCTACCCCGCCAGCCCACCGGGACGGGTAAACACGTAGTAGATCACATAAAACCAGCCGAAGAAGCCCTGGATCGCCGCCCACAGCACCGACTTGTGCAGGCTCCAGCTGATCGCCACCGCGATCGCGCTGCCGAGGCCGATCCCTGCCTGCGCCGCATTGCCCGCCGCGCTGCTCACAGGTCGACCCCGCTGGCGATCGCCTCGAGCTTGCGGATGCGCTCCTTGAGATCGGAGAGTTCGATCCGCGCGGCGCCGATCGCGCTGCCGGCCTCGGGCTCGCGGCGCGGCGCGGGCGCGCGCTCGAGCTCGTGCTCCTTGAGCGTGAGCCAACCCTGCCAGCCGCGCAGCATGGCGAACGCGACGATCGCGATGGCGCACAGCGAGGTCGCGGCTAGGACGATCTGATCGGTCACTTCACATCCTCCAGAGTGGAATTGTTACCGGTCGCGCAGCGCCTCGATCTCGTCGGCGACGCGGCGGGTTTCGAGCGCCTGCGCGGAGTTGGCGTCAGTGGTGATGCGTTCGAGCACCTTGATCCGCTCGCGCAGTTCGGTGACTTCGCTGCGCAAGGCCGCCTTTTCGCCGTCGTCGGCCCGCTCGGCGGGGTTCGGCCCGGCGCCGTGCCGGCGATTGAGCGCCGCGATCTTGAGCGAGGTGAAGGCGAGGATGGCCACGATCACGACCGCCGCGGTCCAGAAGCTCATTGCACCTGCTCCTTGCCCTCGCGCAGCCGCTCGATCTCGTGGGTCAGGCTGTAACCACGGTCGGTGACGATGCGCTCGACGTTGCCGAGCCGATCCTTGAGCGAGCCGAGCTCGGCCCGCAGCTGGGCGTTTTCCTGGCTGAGCAGCTTGACCCGCTCGACCGCCTCGTCGCTCTTCTGGGGGTAGATGGCCTTGCCCCAGCTGTTCTCCAGCGGGTATCCGTGGCGCACCCGCAGCCAGGTGTTGATCACCCAGGCGACCGACATGCTCACCACGCCCACGCCGATGATCGGCGCGAGGAACGGCAGGGTATCGGGGTTCATCACGCACGCTCCTTGCGCAGGGTCTCGATCGACACGCCGCTGCCGGGCTCCTCGACCCGGCGCTGGTCGCGCAGCGCCTCGATCTGGGTGGCGACGTCGTAGCCGCGGTCGGTGACGATCCGCTCGAGCACGCGCACGCGATCCTCCAGCTCGGTGACCTGGCTGGCGTATTGCGCGGCGCGTTCGGCGGTGTCGCTCGCCGCCGAGCGAACCTGCATTTCGGCGATCTTCTGCTGGCTCTTGGTCCAGACGATGAAGCCGACCATCAGGAACGGCGCCAGCGGCACCAGGATCCAGATTACGTCCTGCATGATGTGCGATCTCCCCCTTGCGATGGTCGGTTCAGCGCAGCCGCTCGATCTCGGCGGACAGGCGCGGGTTGCTGGTGACGTAGAAGGTCTCGACTTCGGCGAGGCGGCGGTCGATGTCCTTCATCTTGCCGCGGATCTCGCGCGCGGTACGCTTCGGGCTCTGCCGCACGCGTTGCCAGTACTTCGTCTCGTCCTGGTCGACGTAGAGATGCGGGGGCTTCTTGTTGAGCAGCATTCCGGCCACGAAATAGCCGGGCAGCAGGATCGGGGTGATGGCGAACAGCATGATGATGAAGGCCAGGCGAACCCACAGCACGTTGACGCCGGTATAGTCCGCAATGCCCGAGCAGACGCCCAGCAGCTTGGCGTTCTGCTTGTCGCGGTAGAGCGTGGTGCGCGGGGTGTTCACTTGGCGGCTCCCTTCTTCTCGGCGATCAGGCGGTCGAGCTCGCGCAGCGGCGTGTCCTCGACGGTATCGGCGTGCACCAGCCGCGCGGGCCGGAAATCCTCGTGGTCGCTCGCCACCAGGCGCTCGACGGTTTCCATCCGGGTCTCGAGCCGCTTGGCGAGGCTGTAGAGCTCCTCGAGCAGCGCCTCGTCGTCGGTGGTGATGGTCGCGGCGGTCTTCCACCGCGTGATGTAGTGAAGGATCAGCCAGGGAAGGCCGATCAGGACGATCGCCAGCCCCAGCAGTTCGCCTGCGTCCATTGCTTCAACCCTCCTTGCCCGCGTCGCCCTTGCCGAGCGCGCGCTTCATTTCCTCGAGCTCCTCGTCGATCTTGTCGGCGCCCGCGAGCGCGGCGATCTCGTCCGACAGGCTCGG
>JBHWTG010000119.1:0-2566 GCA_043427735.1 Tsuneonella sp.
GTCCACGAGGTGATCGCCCGGATCGTGGACGGCAGCGAATTTCACGAGTTCAAGGCGCTGTTCGGCAGCACACTGGTCACTGGCTTCGCGCACATCTGGGGCATGCCGGTGGCGATCCTCGCCAACAACGGGGTGCTGTTCTCCGAGAGCGCGCAGAAGGGCGCGCACTTCATCGAGCTCGCCTGCCAGCGGCGGATCCCGCTCTTGTTTTTGCAGAACATTTCGGGCTTCATGGTCGGCGGGAAATACGAGGCCGAAGGCATCGCCAAGCACGGCGCCAAGCTGGTCACCGCGGTCGCCACCGCCACCGTGCCCAAGATCACCGTGGTGATCGGCGGCAGCTTCGGCGCGGGCAACTACGGGATGGCGGGGCGCGCCTACTCCCCGCGCTTCCTGTTCACCTGGCCCAACGCGCGCATCAGCGTGATGGGCGGCGAGCAGGCGGCCAGCGTGCTCGCCACGGTCCACCGTGACGCCGAGAACTGGACCCCTGATGAGACCGAAGCCTTCAAGGCTCCGATCCGGCAGAAGTACGAGGACGAGGGCAACCCCTACTACGCCACCGCCCGGCTGTGGGACGACGGGGTGATCGACCCCGCGCAGACCCGCGACGTGCTCGGCCTGGCCTTGGCCGCCACACTCGAGGCGCCGATCCCCGAGCGCCCGGCGTTCGGCGTGTTCCGGATGTGAGCCGCGCGCGCTACTCCCACTCGATCGTACCGGGCGGCTTGCTGGTGCAGTCGTAGACCACCCGGTTGACCCCCTTGACCTCGTTGACGATGCGCGTCGCCACGCGGCCGAGGAAGGCGGCGTCGAACGGATAGACGTCGGCGGTCATCCCGTCGGTCGAGGTCACCGCGCGCAGCGCCAGCACGTGGTCGTACGTGCGGTAGTCGCCCATCACGCCCACGGTGCGCACCGGCAGCAGCACCGCGAACGCCTGCCAGATCGCATCGTAGAGCCCGGCGGCACGAATTTCCTCGAGATAGATCGCGTCGGCCTTGCGCAAAATGTCGCAGCGCTCCTCGCTCACCTCCCCCGGGATGCGGATTGCCAGCCCGGGGCCGGGGAACGGGTGGCGGCCGACGAACGCGTCGGGCAGCCCGAGCTCGCGGCCGAGCTCGCGGACCTCGTCCTTGAACAGCTCGCGCAGCGGCTCGACCAGCGCCATGTTCATCCGTTCGGGGAGGCCGCCGACGTTGTGGTGGCTCTTGATCGTCACCGACGGGCCGCCGGTAAAGCTGACGCTCTCGATCACGTCGGGGTAGAGCGTGCCCTGCGCGAGAAACTCGGCCCCGCCGAGCTTGCGCGCCTCCTCTTCGAACACCGCGACGAACTCGGCGCCGATGAACTTGCGCTTGGCTTCGGGGTCGGTGAGCCCGGCGAGCCCCGCCATGAACCGGTCCTCGGCATCGACCACCACCAGCGGAATATTGTAGTGATCGCGGAACAGGCGCTCGACCTGCTCGCGCTCGTTCAGCCGCAGCAGGCCGTGGTCGACGAACACGCACGTGAGCTGCTCGCCGATCGCCTCGTGGATCAGGATCGCGGCGACCGAGCTGTCGACCCCGCCGCTGAGCCCGCAGATCACCCGTCCCCTCCCGACCTGCTCGCGGATCTCGCGCACCTTGGTCTCGCGGTAAGCGGCCATCGTCCAGTCGCCCGCAAGGCCGCAAACCTTGGTCACGAAATTGGCGATCAGCTTGCCGCCGTCGGGGGTGTGGGCGACCTCGGGGTGGAACTGCGTGCCGTAGTAGCGGCGCGCCTCGTCGGCGATCACCGCGAACGGCGCGCCGTCGGACGTGGCGACGATCTCGAACCCGGGCGCGAACGCGGTCACCTTGTCGCCGTGGCTCATCCACACCTGGTGCCGCTCGCCGACCTGCCACAACCCGTCGAACAGCGCGCAAGGGCGGGTGACGGTCAGGAACGCGCGGCCGAACTCGCCGTCCCATTCGCCCTGGCTGCCGGCCTCGACCCGTCCGCCGAGCTGGTGAGTCATGACCTGCTGGCCGTAGCAGATGCCGAGGATCGGCAGGCCGCTGTCGAACAGCACCTGCGGAGCCCGCGGGCTGCCGTCGTCGGGCACTCCGGCGGGCGAGCCCGAAAGGATGATGCCGCGGGGCTGAAGACGCGCGAACGCAGCCTCGGCCTGGGTGAACGGCGCGATCTCGCAATAGACCCCCGCCTCGCGCACCCGCCGGGCGATGAGCTGCGTCACCTGACTGCCGAAATCGACGATGAGGATGGAATCGGGAAGATGCTGCGGGTCCATGCGGGCCGATAGTCCGGGGCGGCGGGTGCTGTCCAGCAAGCTGCCGGCCCACGGTCGAGCCCCTCATCGGCCGATCGCGCATTGTTGCGCGAAACGCAACTACCTCGGCGTATTTCGCATTTGCGAAAAGCCCTGCGCAACAATATTTCCCACCGCGAGCCGGGCGACGCCAGTCCTCTCCCTCCCTGAAGGGCGCGCCCGGCGAGCGCCTCCGACCGCGTCCCCCCGGGTCCCGAGGCGCCCTCGCCCCCGCCCATATCGGCGGCGCGCGACGCGAAAACGGGGCAGTGA
>JBHWTG010000120.1:0-9359 GCA_043427735.1 Tsuneonella sp.
ATTCTGGGCCGCGCGCCCGGCGGCGAGCTCGAGCACCGCGCCGGTCAGGCCGCGCGCGCCGACCGGGTCGAGCGAGTAGGGCACGGTGTTCGCGGCGACGTTGATCACCCTGCGATCGGGGCCGATGAAGATGATGTCGAGCGGCAGCGGGGTGTTCTTCATCCAGAAGCTGGCGATGTCGGGCGGGTTGCGCGGGAACAGCATGCCTTCGTCGGCGCCCAGTTCGGTGCGGAACATCAGCCCGCGGGCCTGCTCCTCGGCGGTTCCGGCCAGCTCGACGCGCAGCGCGTGCGTTCCCCTCGGCGTGGTCACGGTAAGCGGGATCACCCTGAGGCCCGATACCGCGTGCACGGCGCCGGTCTGCGCGGCCGGCGTCGCCTGCGCCGCGGGCTGCGGGGAGCAGCCGGCGAGCGCGATGCCGATGGCCAGAGCTAGGGCCCAGCCCCATAACTGGCGATGGCCGGGATCGCCCTCAGAGGTCCGGTGGCAAGGAGCGCGGCGCAGGCGCGTAGCGGCGCTACGCGCAAGCCAAGCGACGCCGACCACCGGACCTCTGCGGGCGACCGCGAAGCGGCGGGCGGATTTCGGCCCAGGGCGGCGTCGCTCGTCGGACACGATGCGCTGCATCGCTTACCTTCTCGCTCCTGGCCCTGAACCGAAATCCGCTCCGTCACGGCCGTTGCCAGTTATCGGTCTGGGCCCTAAAAGCTCGCCCGCACGCTCAGCTTGAAGTTACGCCCGGCGAGCGGGACGAAGTCCTTGGTGAAGCTCGCGTGGCGGCGCCCTTCGACGTCGAACACGTTGTTCACCTGAGCGAGCACCGTCACGGAGCCGTCGCCCCGCAGCGGCTTCCACGCGAGCGACGCGTTGACGAAGGTAAAGCTGTCGGTCGGCGTCTCGAACGGGGCGACGCGGTCCTGCCTGGCGAACCACTGCACTTCGGCGCGAGCGTCGAACGGGCCGGTCTGCGCCTCGAGCGCGCCGAGCAGGCGCAGCGGCGGGATGCGCGGCAACGGCGTGCCGTCGGCGAGCGTCGCGCGCACGTAGTCGCCGCGCACGTCGGCGAGCAGGGTGAATGCGTCGGAGCGGACGAGCGGATAGCTGATCTCGCCCTCGAACCCGAAATAGGTCGCATCGTCCTGCAGGTAGACGAACACCGGCAGGCCGTCTTCCTCGGCCCCGGTGTCGGACAGGTAGATGTAATTGTCGAACCAGTTCTTGAACACCGCGAGGCTCATCGTCCCCGCGCCGAGCGTGCCGCGGGCGAACCCCTCGAGCCCCCATGCGCTCTCGACCGCGAGGTTCCGGTCGCCGATTTCGAACGCCTGCGTGGCGATGTGCGGACCGTCGGACAGCAGCTCCTCGGCGCTCGGGGCGCGCTCGGCGCGGCTGCCGTTGATCCCGAAGCGCAAGCCGCCGGTCGTCTCGAACGCCAGCCCGACCGCGCCGGAAACGGTCTCGAACGACCGCTCGAACCCGGCAACCTGCGATCGAATGTCGGTCGACTCGTAGCGGCCGGCCAGCTCGATCTGGAACGGGTCCAGGCCGATTTCCTGGAGCGTAAAAACCGCGAGCTGCGCGGTCTCGTTGGGCGGCACGTATGCTTCGGCGCCGAACGCGTCGAAGTCGCGGAAGTAGTACTGCAGGCCGCTCGATCCGCCCCAGCCCCCTCGGCGGTTCTGCTCGAGCACGGCGCGGGCTTCGAAGCCCTTGGTGTCGAACACCGTGCCGACTTCCTCGCCCTCGAACTCGGTGTGGGTATAGTCGCTGTAGCCGAAGCGGGTGTTGAGGGCCGAGAACACCCCGTCGCCCAGCGCCAGCCGGCCGCGCATATCAGCGCGGAACTGGCGCAGGCCGATCGAGACCGGCTCGTCGCCGTGCTCGTCGCTATGCTCCTCTTCCTCGTGCTCCTCGCCCTCTTCCTCTTCGCCATGAGCATGGCCAGCCCCGGGTCGCGTGGGGACGCCATAAGCGGTGTCGTACCAGCCGATCGAGGCACCCAGGCTGCTCTCACCGGCGAAAAAGGCGGCGCCGGCGTTCGCGCTCCAGGTTTCGGTCGCGCTGTTCGGCAGCATCCCGCGGGCGTCGGCGAGCTCGCGCAGTTCCTCCGCCTCGTCGAGGTGACCTTCCTCTTCTTCCTCCTCGGCGTCGGCCAGCACGTCGGCCCGCAAGTCGCCCGACAGGACGAAGCCCGGGGTCTCGACATCGTTCGTGCGGCTGTAGGCCCCGTCCGCGTGAAACACCGCGCGGGTCCCGAGCGGCAGATCGATCGAGGCTCCGCCCTGGCGCAGGTCGAAAGCGGAATCGACCGCACCGATGGCGTCGACATGAAGCGGTTCCTCGAGCTGGCGCAACGGAATGCGCTTGTCGATCACGTTGACCGCGCCGCCGATCGCCTGGCTGCCGTACAGCAGCACCGCGGGGCCGCGCAGCACCTCGATCCGCTCGACGGTCAGTAGATCGATCGTGGTCGCGTGGTCGGCCGAGGTGTTCGACACGTCGATCGTGCCGACCCCGTCGACGAGCACGCGCACGCGCTCTCCGCCGAACCCGCGCAGGATCGGGCGTGAGGCGCCGGGCGCGAAGCTGGTGGCGGAAACGCCCGGCACCTGGGTCAGGACGTCGCCGATCTGGCCCGCCAGATTGCGTTGCAGCTCCTCGCCCTCGATCACCGAGGTACCGGCGAGGATGTCAAGCTGCTCCAGGCCGACCGCCGCGGTGACGACGATCCCGTCGCCGCGACTGTGGAAATCGTCGCCGGCATCCCGCTCGCGCGGTGGCGGCGCGGGATCGTCGCGGCGCTCCTGCGCGTGAACGGTGGCACCCGACGCGCACAGCGCCATGGCGATCGACAGGGTGAGCGGCCGCGCCGCGAATGAACGATACAACATATCGCGCGCCAATGACGGCCTGGCGCATCGATGTCCACCCAAAATGCGACGAATGGCAGGCAGCCGCCGACGAGCGATAGGGCTCATACGATGCGCTGAGCCGCGCAATGCGGCGGCGTCCGGCAGGGCTTCGACGACTGATGGAGCGGGCGAAGAGATTCGAACTCTCGACCCCAACCTTGGCAAGGTTGTGCTCTACCCCTGAGCTACGCCCGCTCACTGGCGTCGGCCGCGGGCGGAGCCGGGCCGGGGAGGCGCGCGATTAGCAACCGCACGGTGGTGTCGCAAGCGCTATTTGCCGGCGCCGCTTTTCGCTTCACAAATGCCCGGGAAGGCCCACATTGCCCGCTCACACGCGCAAATGAAGGGGATCGATACGTGGCCAGCATGGGGCTGAACCTCGAGGAGACCAAAGCGGTGGAACGCTTCCGCAAGGAAGTCGTCGAGCCGTCGATGACCAAGCTGGTGGTGCTCGATTTCTGGGCCGAATGGTGCGGCCCGTGCAAGGCGCTCACCCCGGTGCTGGAGAAAGTCGCTGCGGACTACGCCGACAAGGGCGTTGTGCTCGCCAAGATCAACGTCGACGAGGAACAGTTCATCGCCGCGCAGTTCCAGGTGCGCTCGATCCCCACCGTCTATGCGATGTTCCAGGGGCAGCCGGTCGCCGACCTTACCAGCGCGCGCACCGAATCCCAGCTCAAGGCCATGCTCGACCAGCTCCTGGGACAGCTGCCGATCGGCGGGGGCGAGGCCGCGGGGCCCGATGTCGCTCAGTTCGTCGCTATGGGCGAAGATGTTCTTGCGGAAGGCGACGGCGAGCGGGCGTCGGGGATTTTCGCGCAGGTGGTCGAGATGGCGCCCGACAACGCGCCCGCGCATGCCGGGCTGCTGCGTTCGCTGCTCGCCGCCGGCCGCGCGGAAGAGGCGCGGACCATCGCTGCGACTCTGGACGCGAAGCTCGCGGGCGATCCGGCGGTGAAAGCCGCGCTTGCCGCGCTCGAGCTGGCCGGCGAGAGGGTCGACGATCATGAGCTGCAGGCGCTGCGCGCCGCTGCCGCCGAGCGCCCGGGGGACATGGACGCGCAACTCGCCTTCGCCGAAGCGGCGTTCGCCGCCGGCGAGCGCGATGCGGCCGCCGACACGCTGCTGGCGATGGTCCGCGCCGACCGCGAATGGAAGGACGGCGCGGCCCGCGCGCGCCTCGTCAAGATGTTCGAGGCGGTCGGGCTGGAGGACCCGTGGGTCGTCGCCACCCGGCGCAAGCTCTCGACGGTGCTGTTCGGGTAGCCGTGCCCACCCGCCTGTCGATCTTTCCCTTACCGGGCGCGGTGTTGTTCCCCGGGCTGCACCTGCCCCTGCATGTGTTCGAGCCGCGGTACCGCGCGCTGGTCGGCGATGCGCTGGCGCGCGATCGGCGGATCGCGCTGATCCAGCCGCAGCGGCCGGCGGAGGGCGCGCCGCTTTATTCGGTCGGGTGCGTCGGCAAGATCGAAGAGGTGGAGGCATTGGATGATGGCCGCTACAATATCATCCTCACAGGCGAGGCGCGCTTTCGCTTGCTGCGCGAACTCGAGGTCACCACCCCGTTCCGCCAGATCGAAGGGGAACTGCTGACGGAAGAGGGCGAGGCCGCGCTCTCGAGCGTCGAGCGCGCCGGCTTCGAGCAGGAGGCGCGCGCATTCGCCGACGCGCAAGGGTATCTGATCGACTGGGACTCGGTTGCCCGGCTCGACGACCGCACCCTGATCGACGGGGTCAGCCAGATCGCTCCGTTCGACACGGCCGCCAAGCAGGCGCTGCTCGAGGCCGACAGCCTCTCGGCGCGCTGCGAGCTGTTGATACAGCTGATGCAGTTCTTCGGCCGCAGCGATCCGGATGATAAGCGGGTGACGTTGCAGTAGAGTGCACCCCCCGCGCGGGAGATCCGATGGATTGCACCGTCTACGAATGGGAAGCGGGCCGCCACTCCGGCGATCGTCGCGCGCGCCTGCGGCAGAGCCTGAAGCGTGCCTTTCCGATCATCGTCGACGACCGGTTCCGCGCGATGCTCCGAGCACTCGGCGAGGGCGCGAACGACCGGGTCTAAAGCCCGAAACTCGCCCTGAGCCCGTCCACAACGTACTGCGCCGCCAGCGCGGCCAGCAGCACCCCGAGCAGACGGGTGATGACTGCCTCCACGCGCGCTCCGAACAGCCGCATCAGCGGGCTCGCTGCGATCAGCGCGAGGAGCGTCAGCACCAGCACCGCCGCGAGCGCGCCGAGCACCACCAGCGTCTGGTGCGGCCCTTGCGCCTTGGCGGTAAGCAGCATGACGCTGGCAATCGCGCCCGGGCCGGCGAGCATCGGCATCGCCATCGGGAACACCGAGACATCGTCGACTTCGGGCGTGCGGGCATTCTCGGCCGCGACCCGCTCGGCGCGCTGCTCGCGGCGCTGGGTGCGCTTCTCGAACACCATGTCGAGTGCGATCACGAACAGCATGATGCCCCCTGCGATGCGGAAGCTGTCGAGCTCGATGTGCAGCGCGCCGAGCAACTGCTCGCCGAACAGCGCGAAGACGATCAGGATCGCGCCGGCGATCAGGCACGCGCGGATCGCCATCGCGCGCTGCTGGCGCGCGCTCGCCTCCTTGGTCAGCCCGGCATAGATCGGCGCGCAGCCGGGCGGGTCGATCACCACGAACAGGGTGACGAACGCCGAGAGGAACAGCTCGAGCACGTCAGCAGGTGGGCGCGGCGCCGCCTGACGGGACCGGCGGGTTCGTGGAAGTGCGGCGGAACACCTCCGTCATCGCCCCCTCCTGCCGCACGCTGACGACGTGGGTGCGGCGGCAGTCGGCGGCGAGGGCGGTGGTCCACGCGAGGGTGCCGTCGTCCGAGCGGCCCGATTGCCAGGCTTCGCCGCGGCGCACGCGGGGGGCACGCTGCTCGCGAAAGGCGCGCGCGCCGGGCGGGCACTCCGCGGTGTGGCCCGCGATCATGTCCTTCTCGGCGTACCCCTCTTCGAGGTCGAACCCCTGGTCGAGCACCCAGCGGTATTCGCCGTTCGTCTGGCGCTGCCAGATCGTGGCGAAGCGTGTGCGGCGGCCTCCGGGCCAGGTCGCCGGGCCGGTGGAAAGGGCGTAGCTGCCGTCGCAGCTCACCCACACCGTATCGGGCGCCCAGACGATCGCCTGCGCCGGGTCGGGCGCGCCCTTGAGGGCGGTCTGGACGGTCTGCCACCCCGGGCTCGGCCACAGCGCGTCGGCGGTCGCCCAGTTGCGGAACGCGGTCCAGGTGCCCTTCTCGCGCGCCTCGCGCGCGAAGGCGAGCTCGGCCGCGATCAGGGTGCTCGGCTCGCCGCGCGAGACGAGGGTGCGGGCGCGCGGGTCGCGCGGTTCGACGGGGCCGGCGGCGCACCCGACGAGGGCGAGGGCGAGAGTCGCGCTGGCGATTGGGCGGAGCATGGCGCGGTTCTAGCTCACAGCGCGTTCGCCGCAAGCGGCACTCCGGCGCGGCGATGCGCCGCCACGAGCGCGTTGCGCAGCAGCACGGCGATCGTCATCGGGCCCACCCCGCCGGGGACCGGGGTGATCGCGCCTGCAACGCCGAGCGCCTGCTCGAAGGCGACATCGCCGACCAGCCGTCCCCTGGCCTCGCCCGGAGCGGGCTCGAGCCGGTTGATCCCGACGTCGATCACCACCGCGCCGGGCTTGAGCCAGTCCGCCTGGACCATTTCCGGCCGCCCGACCGCGGCGATGACGACGTCGGCGCGGCGGACCACCGCGGGCAGGTCCCGGGTGCGGCTGTGCGCGATCGTCACCGTGGCATCCGCGTTGACGAGGAGCTGCGCCATCGGCCGCCCCACCAGTTGCGAACGGCCGATCACCACCGCCTCCAGCCCGGCCAGCCGCCCGAGCCGATCCTCGAGCAGCATCATGCAGCCCACGGGGGTGCAGGGAAACAGGCCCGGCTGCCGGTTGGCGAGCGCGGCGATGTTGGCGTCGGTCAGCCCGTCGACGTCCTTGGCCGGATCGATCAGCGCGATCGCCGCCTTGTCGTCGAGGTGCGCGGGGAGCGGGAGCTGCACGAGAATGCCGTCGACTGCGGGGTCGGCGTTGAGCTGCCGCACGAGCGCCTCGAGCTCGGCCTGCGAAGTTCCTGCGGACAGCGTGTGCTCGAAGCTCGCCATGCCGGCCGCGCGGCTCGCCTTGCCCTTGCTGGCGACGTAGACCTGGCTCGCCGGATCGTCGCCGACCAGCACAACCGCCAGTCCCGCCTTGCGCCCCGCGCGGGCTTCGAAGGCGGCGGCGGCCGTGCCGACCCGCTCGCGCAAACTGGCGGCGAACGCCTTGCCGTCGATAATCTCGGCGGTCATCAGATCGGCCGCAGGCTCTCGAGCACGATGATCACGGCATAGAGCAGCAGGAGCAGGACCAGCGGCGAGAAGTCGATTGCCCCGGTATCGGGGAGCACCCGGCGGATCGGGCGCAGGATCGGCTCGAACAGCCGGGCGATCGCATCGTGCACCGAGACGAAAAAGGTGTTGTCGCGCCCGATCACGTTGAAACTGAACAGCAGGCCGACGATGAACCAGATGATGACGAGCATGTTCGCGGTGTTGGCGAGCATGATGAAGATCTGAATCAGCGCGTCCATCGGGTCCTCGAGCGGTTGCGGCCCAGCCTCTAGCGCAGCGGCGGGCGGTGTATCAATCCGATAATACGGCGCTCAGCCGGCGCGGATCAGCGTGCCCGCCCCGCGCGCGGTGAAGAATTCGAGCAGCATCGCGTGCGGCACCCGGCCGTCGAGCACCACCGCGGCCTCGCACCCGGCCTCGACCGCGTGGACGCAGGTCTCGAGCTTGGGGATCATCCCGCCGCTGATCGTGCCGTCGGCCTGCAGCTCGGCGATCGTAGCGGGGGTGAGATCGGACAGCAGCGCGCCGTCCTTGCCCAGCACCCCGGGCACGTCGGTCAGCAGGAACAGCCGCGCAGCGCCGAGCGCGGCGGCGAGCGCGCCGGCCATCGTGTCGGCGTTGATGTTGTAGGTGTGCCCGTCCACCCCGGCGCCGATCGGAGCGATGACCGGGATCATCCCGGCGGCGACCGCGGTGTCGATCAGCGTGGTGTCGATCGCTTCGGGCTCGCCGACGAAGCCGAGGTCGACCGCCTGCTCGATGTTGCTGTCCGGGTCCCTGACGGTGCGTTGGACCTTTGCGGCGGTGACCATGCCCCCGTCCTTGCCCGAGACCCCGAGCGCCTTGCCCCCGGCTTGCGCGATCCAGCCGACCAGTTCCTTGTTGATCGCCCCCGACAGGACCATCTCGGCCACCTCGGCGGTCGCCTTGTCGGTCACCCGCAGCCCGTCAACGAACGTGCTCTCCACTCCGAGCTTCTTGAGCATCGCGCCGATCTGCGGCCCGCCGCCGTGGACCACCACCGGATCGATCCCGACCGCCTTCAGGAGCACTACGTCCTGCGCGAAGTCGCGCGCGGCGGAGGGATCGCCCATCGCGTGACCGCCGTACTTCACCACGAACGTCCGCCCGGCGTAGCGCTGGAGATACGGCAGCGCCTCGATCAGCACTTCGGCCTTGGCGAGCATCGCGGATTGATCGCCGGTCATCGCGCAGTCCTTGGGGTGGGTGAGGGGACGTCGCCGCGCGCTTAGCGCCATCCGCTCGTTGTGGAAAGCGGTGCGCCCCTGTTGCGGCGATGCAACAGCCGGGTGCGGCGCGCGGGCCGCGGCGGCAGGTAAGCCGATGACGCTGCGCCGTTTATCCGGGGCGAATTTTTCGCTCGTGCGCGCGTTGCCGTCGCTCGGCGGAGGGTGATAGGTGGCTGGCACCTAGAACATAAACTCGGGTCGCACGTGATTGATGATTTCCGGCAGCGCCTGGCGGCTGCCTACGACGGGTGGAGCGCCAGCCGCGGCACCACGCCTGCCGCTTTTCTCGAACTGATGGACGATGGGATCGAATTCCAGTCGGTCCTCGAACGCGCGTTCCCGTGCGACCGGCTGAGCGGGCCGTTCACCGGCAAGCCGGCGGTGATCGGCTACTGGGCGGCGCTCGCTGAGAGCTGGGAACTGGTTTCGAGCCGCACCGAGGCGATCGCCGCCGAGGGCGACCGGGTGGTGTGGATCGGCCGGGTGCGCTGGCGGCACCGCCGCAGCTTGCGCGATCTGGTCGGTCCGAAGGTCGACGTATGGACCGTGTGGCAGAGCCGCGCGATCCGCTATCTCGAAATGTTCGACAGCGCCGGTTACGCCTGGGCGACCGGCTTCGGCGACCCCGCGGCGCTGCAATCGGCGAGCCCGAGTTAACGGGAAAACAACGACTTGGCTTCACTCTGCGGCGGGCGTGGGACAATCCCGTGCGATCCGCAGGAGATGGCCGATGGCCGATGGCAGCACCAAGCCCGAGCGCGGCGGCGACCGGCGCGGACCCGACCGCCGGCAGGGGCCGGCGCCGTTCGCGGGGCCAGTG
>JBHWTG010000121.1:0-5003 GCA_043427735.1 Tsuneonella sp.
TGCTGGCGTCCTGCACGACGGCGGGGAGGAGACGGTCCATCTTCTCCCAGGCGAGGGTCTCCACGTCCAGAAATCGCTCGTTCTTCACCGCCGTACCTCCACGCCTTCGCTCGCAAGCCAGCGCTTGAGCTCGCCGATATCGATCAGCCGATCGTGAAACACCGTTGCCGCCAGCGCTCCGCTCGCGCCGACGCGGAAAGCATCGCGAAAATGCTCGGGTAGTCCGGCGCCACCGCTGACGATCAGCGGCACCGTGATCGCCTCCATCACTGCGCGGGCGTGGGGCAGGTCATAGCCCGCGCGCACGCCATCTTCCGCCATGGCGTTGAGCACGATCTCGCCCGCGCCGCGCTCCACCGCTTCGCGTGCCCACTCGGCCGTCAGCCGCCCGCTGTCGCGCGTCGCCGCGGCGTCACCGGTATATTGCTTCACACGATAGGCCCCGCTCGCATCCTTCAGGCTGTCGATCCCGACGACGATGCACTGGCTGCCGAAGTCCTTGGCAAGATCGGTGATCAGCGACGGCGTTTCGAGCGCGGGCGAGTTGATCGAGACCTTGTCGGCGCCTGCATCGAGAACCGCGGCGGCGGTGTCGCGGTCACGGATGCCGCCCGCGACGCAGAAAGGAATGTCGATGACGTCGGCGATGTCGCGTACCCAACCGAGATCGACGCTGCGCCCCTCGGCGCTGGCCTTGATCTCGTAGAAGACGAGTTCATCCGCGCCCTCGGCCGAATAACGCAACGCATGCTCGACAATATCGCCGACGTCGCGGTGATCGCGGAAGCGCACGCCTTTGACCACGCGGCCATTGGCGACGTCGAGGCACGGGATGATCCTAGCAGCTGGCATTTATCGCCTCCGCCAGGGGCAGGTGGCCCTCCCACATGGCGCGACCGAGAATAGCTCCCGCCGTGGTGAGCCGCTCAAGATCTTCGAGCGACGTCACGCCCCCGCTTGCCTGAATGGCCAAATGGGGGAGGCGCTCTACTGCCTCGGCAAGAAGCGCGTGATTGGGGCCTTCCAGCATGCCGTCGCGGCCGATGTCGGTCAGCAGCAGGTGCCGCGCGGAAGGATAACGCGCGGCGACTTCCCAGAGGGTAAGCCCGCTATCTTCCTGCCAGCCATGCGTCGCCGCCATCGGCTCAGCTTCCATCCTCACGTCGAGGCTAAGCATGATCCGCTCGGCACCGAAGCGTTCGAGCAAAGCCGTGGTAGCGAGGGAATTGCGCACCGCCAGACTTCCGATCACCACCCGCGATGCGCCGGCATCAAGCAGCGCGGCCACGTGGTCGGCGGTGCGGATCCCACCAGCCACTTGCAGACGCAGCTGCGAGGCGGCTGCAAGCGTCTTCAGCAATTCATGCTGAACGGGCGCGCCCGCCTTTGCGCCATCGAGATCGACGATGTGCGCCCACTCTGCGCCGGCGTCGACAAACGAGGACAGTGCTTCTGCAGGCGCCGGGTCATAGAAAGTGACCTCGTCGAAGCGCCCCTGCCGAAGCCGCACGATGCGGCCGCCGATAAGGTCCATGGCGGGATAAAGGATCATGCGTTCAGCCATGCCTCGAGAAAACGCGCGCCGACGGGGCCGGAGCGTTCGGGGTGAAATTGTGCGCCGGTCCAGTTGGCCGATTGGACCACCGCTGGGATCGGAACGCCATGGTGCGCGCGGGCGATGGTGGCGGGGCCGTCCGGCGCTGCGAAACTATGCGCGAAATAGACGTAATCGCCGGAGGTTAGGCCGATATTCTCCGTTTCAATCTCAAGTCTGCTCCAGCCCATATGGGGGACGGTGATCCCAGCAGCAGGCGTCAGCTTACGCACCTCGCCGGGCAGTAAGCCGAGCATGGCCACATCGCCTTCTTCGCTGCGTTCGAACAAAAGGTGCATGCCAAGGCAGATGCCGAGCGCGGGGCCGGCGAAGCTGCGCAAGGCGTCGGCGAGTTCATGCGCGTCGATCCGCTCCATCGCATACCTCGCCGCACCGACCCCCGGCAGAAGCAGGCGCTCGGCACTGGCGATCCCGCTCGGCGCACTCGTCCGCGACACGTCGGCGCCCAGCCGGCGGAGTGCCGTTTCGATCGAGCCGAGATTGCCGTAGCCAAGATCAACTAGGGTGACGCGGATCACAGCATTCCCTTCGTGCTCGGCAGCGTATCGCCTTTACCTTCGATCGCAAGTGCTTGGCGAAGGGTCCTGCCAAATGCCTTGAAGCAGGCCTCGACCTTGTGGTGATCGTTGTCGCCAGCCACCTTCACGTGAATGGCGGCGCCCAGGCTGTCGGCTAGGCTGCGAAAGACATGCGGCGTCATTTCGGTGGGGTAGTCGCCGATGTGCGATGCCACGAACTCGCCTTCGAAGCGACAGTAGGGGCGGCCGCTGAGGTCGATCAGCACCTGCGCTTCGGTTTCGTCCATTGGCAGCGCGAAGCCGAAGCGGCCGATCCCGCGTTTGTCGCCGAGCGCCGCCTTCAGCCCCTGACCGAGCGCGATCGCCACATCCTCGATGCTGTGGTGCGGATCGATCTCGAGATCGCCTTCGCAGCTCAGCGCCAGGCTAAAGCCGCCGTGTGCCGCGACCTGGTCGAGCATGTGGTCGTAATACGGAATGCCGGTCGCGATGCGGCGCGGCTCGCTTCTGTCGAGGTCTATCGCCAAGGCGATTCGGGTTTCCTTGGTATCCCGGGCAATCTCCGCGCGGCGCGGCGCCTTGCGTTCGATGTCGACTCCGAAAGCGGCCAGCGCAGCGTCATTCTCGGTGCGGGTGCCGATGGTCAGCCGGATGCCGCCCGGCGCGGCCTTGGGCCGATAGCGAACCCGAATGCCGTCGGCGCTGAGTCGCGCGGCCAGCTTCTCGGTGTCGGTCGTTTCCAGGAAGAGGAAGTTGCCGGCGCTCGGATAGACTTTGCAGACGTGAGGCGAGGTGGCGAGCAGCGGCGCGACCCGCTCGCGCTCGGCCAGCAATTGCGCGATCCGCTCGCGATGCACCGCGCGTCGCGCTGGCTGGAGCGCGTCGAGCGCAGCGGCGATCGAAGGGGTGGGTAGAGGGTAGGGCGGCAGCGCCCGAGCGACGAGTTCCAGCGTTTCGGCTGGGCCAACCAACCCGCCGACGCGCGCGCCGGCCAAAGCGAACGCCTTGGACAGGGTCTTGAGCACCAGCAGATTGGCTCGCGCGACCGCCTCGGCGGCGAGGCTCGGTGTGTCGCTGAACTCGAGATAAGCCTCGTCGGCAAGGATCATCGTGTTCGGCAGCGCGTCGGCGATGCGCAGGATGTCTGCCGGATCGACCGCATTGCCGGTGGGATTGTTGGGGGTGCAGAGGAACAGCAGCTTGATTCCAGCCTTGGCTGTAACGCGATCGATGATCGCATCGGGATCGAGGTCGAAGGCGTCCGTCAGCGGAATGTCGACCACCCCCGCACCCTGTACTCGCGCGAAGTGGGCGTAGGCGGAAAAGCTCGGGCTGGTCACCGCGACCTTGTCCTCAGCCCCACGCAGGAAGGTCCGGCACAGCAGGTCGATCGCGTCGTCACCTCCACGCGTCACCAGGAATTGTTGGGGTTCGACCCCGTAGAGTGATGCCATGGCGGCACGCAGGCGCTGCGGCTGCGGCTCGGGATAGCGATTGACGCCCACGGCGAGATTGCCTCCCGACAAGGGCCCGAACGGGCTTTCGTTGGCATCGAGCAGGATCGCGTCGGGGCTGACCTCGCGATTGCCGAGGTCGAACGGTTCGAGCGCGAGGATCTCCGGCCGGGCGAGGCGGCGGGCGAGGCTCATGATGCGGCCCTCGCTTCGGCGGCGCGGGCATGCGCTTCGAGCGCTTCGAGGCGGGCCAGCGCGGCGGCCGGCGCAGCGAGGGCCTGGCCGGCCGAAGCGGAGATGCGCTGGATGCTGATCGCCTTCATGAAGCTGTGCACCGTGATCCCGCTCCACGCCCGCGCCGCGCCGTCGGTCGGAAGGACGTGGCTCGACCCCGCGAGATAATCGCCGAAGCTTTCCGCTGCGGCATGACCGGCAAAGATCGCACCGGCGTTGCTGATGGCTGCAACCAGCGCCTCGGGATCGTCGACCGCGAGGCAAAGGTGCTCGGGCGCATAGGCGTTGGCGACCGATGCGGCCTCGGTAAGGTCACGCACACGGATGATACGGCCGTGATCCAGCGAACGGCGCGCGAGGTCAGCCCGAGGAAGATCGGCGACTTGCCTGCCGACCTCGGAGATGACCGCGGAGGCGATTTCGGCATTGTCGGTCACCAGCAGCACCTGCGCAGAAGCGTCATGCTCGGCCTGGCTGAGCAGATCGGCGGCAACGGTCTTCGGAGACGCGCTGCGGTCGGCGATGGCCATCAGTTCGGACGGACCCGCCGGCATGTCGATCGCCGGGCCGCCAGGAATGGCGCTGGCCTGAGTCTTGGCTTCGGCGACCCACGCGTTGCCGGGGCCGCAGATCTTGGGACAAGCCGGAATGTCGCCGGCCCCGAACGCCAGCGCGGCAATCGCCTGCGCACCGCCAACGGTCCAGACGCGCTCGATCCCGCACAGATCGGCCGCGAGCGCGATGGCCGGGTCGAGGCCGCCCGTGCTGGGCGGCGTGACGACGATGATCTCCTGCACCCCCGCCGCGCGGGCGGGGAGGGCGAGCATCAGCAAAGTCGAGAACAGCGGCGTGGCGCCGCCGGGGACATAAAGCCCGACCCGGTCGAGCGGCCGCCATACCTTCTCTACAATCAGGCCGGGCATGGTCTCGATGCTGGTGTCGGTGGGCCGGCTTGCCTCGTGGAAGCGGCGGATGTTGGCGGCGGCCAGTTCCATCGCGGCGACCGCGTCGGCTGGTAGGCCGGCGCGAGCCGTGGCGGCGAGCGGCGGCACGGCTATCTGCTCAGGCGCGCGGCCGTCGATGCGCTTCGCGATGTCGCAAAGCGCCTCCCAGCCGCCACTGCGTATCTGCTCAAGGATCGCCGTGACACCGGCCATCAGCTCGGGCGAGCGGCGGGAGTCT
>JBHWTG010000122.1:0-3706 GCA_043427735.1 Tsuneonella sp.
CAGCAGCGCGAGCTGGTGCGCGAGGTCGAGCGCCGCGAGCGGCTCGTCGGCGAGAATCCACCGCGGGCTGCCGGCGAGCACCCGGGCGAGCAGCGCCCGCGCCCGCTCGCCGCCCGACAGCCGCGACACCGGTCGGTCGGCGCGACGATCGAGGTCGAGCGCGGTCAGCGCGGCCGCCACAAGCGCCTCCCCGCGATCGCGATGCGGCAGCCGGCCCACTGCGACGAGGCTGCCGACGGCGACGTCCCACGCCACCTCGCCCTCCTGCGGCAGGTAGCCTATCGTCCTCGCGCGCTCGCGCGGGTGCAGCGAGCGGAGGTCCGCGCCCCCAAGGGCGACTGTCCCACCAGCGGGGCGCAGGAGCCCGGCGAGGCATTGCAGCAGGCTCGACTTTCCGGCGCCGTTGGGTCCGCAGATCGCGGTGATCCGCCCCGGTTCGAGCGCCACCGAAAGGCCCGCGAGGCGGCCGGGGAGCGACAGGTCGCTGGCCTCCAGCATCGCCGGCGCGCTCACGCCAGCCCCCGGCGCATGCGCAGCAGCAGCCAGAGGAAGAACGGCGCGCCCACCAAGCTCAGCGCGATGCCGAGCCGCAGCTCGGTGACCAGCGGCAGAACACGGCAGATACTGTCGGCGGTCAGCACCAGCAGCGCGCCGGCGAGCGCGCTCGGCCCCAGGAGCCGGGACGGTCGCCGGTCGGTCAGCGGGCGCACGAGGTGGGGCACGATCAGTCCGACGAACCCGACAATGCCCGCCACCGCCACGCCGCTGCCGACGGCAAGGCCCACCCCGGCGACGAGCCACCCCTGTAACGCGCGCGGCTCCATCCCGAGGCTGCGCGCCCCCGCCTCGCCGAGCACCAGCGCGTCGAGCCCGCGACCGGCGGCCAGCAGGCAGCCGATCCCGGCGAGGGTCAGCGGCGCGGCGAGCGCGACGTCGCCCCACGAGCGGTCGGTCAGCGCGCCCATCAGCCAGGTGACGATTGCGCTCAGCGCGAAGGCGTTGGGCGCCAGGCTGATCGCAAGGCTGGTCAGCGCGCCGGCGAGGCTGGCGATCATCATGCCGGCCAGCGTGAACAGCGCGATCCCGCCGGTCCGCCCCGCGATCGCGGCGAGCAGCGCCATTGCGCCGCCCGCGCCCGCCAGCGCGAACAGCGGCAGCAGGAACGGGCTTGCCGCATAGCCGAACCACAGGCTTGCCACCGCTCCAAGGGCCGCGCCCGGCGCGATGCCGAACAGGCCCGGATCGGCGAGCGGGTTGCGCAAGTACCCCTGCATCGCCGCGCCGCTCGCGCCGAGGCCCGCGCCAAGGACGATCGCCAGCACCGCGCGCGGCAGCCGCAGCTCGGCAAGGATCACGGCTGCGTTGGGGGTCGCCCACGGATCCAGCCACACGCGCCCGGCGAGCAGCGACAGCGGCAGGGCCAGCGCGAGGAGCGCGAGGAGCAAGCGCACGGGGCGGGTCATTCCGATCCTCCTCCGCTCCGCTTATCGAACGAGCGCCGAACGCGCGCCAGCCGCTCCGCCGCCCGCACGATCGTGGGACCGCCGCAATAAAGCAGCGCGGGATCGAACGCGGCGCGGTGCATCTGCGGCAGGTGCGCGAGCGCCGGGTGGCGCTGCGCCCGCTCGCTGCCGGCGATCAGCAACACGCGCGGCGGATCGGCGAGCAGCCGCTCGAGCGAGAGGTGGTCCGCCTGCCCCAGCCCGCGCGCGGCGCTGTGGCTGGCAAAGCCCGCGCGCCGCATCAGTTCGCTCACCAGCGCGCCCTCGCCGGGAACGAGCCCGTCGGGCTGCCAGAGGACGGCGGGAACCGGCGGCCTCTCGTCACGCGCCGCCGCGAGCGCCTGGTCGATCCGCGCGACCAGCGCCTCGCCCCGCGCGGGGTGCCCTGCAAGCCGGGCGAGCCGCCGCACTTGCGCAGCACTTTCCGCCACCGAGGCAGCGATACCGAAAGTCTCGACGCGCAGGCCGAGCCGGTCGAACGCCGCGCGCGCGGCGGGCGGCATGAAGCTCGAGCCCACGACCAGGTCGGGATCGAGCGCGAGCACTTCCTCGACCGTCCCGCCGGTTGCCCCGAACCGTCGCGCGGCGGCGATGTCCATCGAGGTCGCGCGCGGATCATGGCTGTAGTGGCTGACCGCAAGGATCTGCGCGGGGTCCGCCACTTCGGCGAGGATCGCATCGGTGCACGGGTTGAGGCTGACGATGGTCGGTCGGCTGCCGTGCGCACCCTCGGGCGTGGGCGCCGCGCACCCCGCCAGCAACGCCGCGGCGGCGAGCCAGCCTTTCACATCCTCACCCGCGCCCCGATGAACGCCGTTCGCCCGCGGGTGCCGTAGCCGGCAACCTCGGTGTAGTGGGCATCGAACAGGTTCTCGACCCGGCCGTAGAGCTCGACTCGCCCGCCCAGCGGCACGGTCGCGCGCAAGTCGAACAGGGCGTGCCCATCGATACGGGTGAAGCTGCCGGGATCGTCGAAACTGTCGCCGACCAGGCGCGCGTCGCCGCCGAGCGTCGCCGCGAGCGGGGTCCGCCAGTCGAACGAGGCGGTCAATGCATGGCGTGGGCGGCGGGCGAGGTCGGTGCCCGAAGTCCGGTCGCGGGCGCTGATATGGCTGTAGACCGCGGCCAGCGACAGGGCATCGGTAGGACTGGCGCCGAGCTCGAGCTCGATCCCCTCGGCCCGCGCGCGGTCGACGTTGTCGTACGTGCCGAACGGACGCGCGTCGCAGATGCCGCCGGACGCGCCGAAGCACGACACGAAGTCGATGAGGTCGCGGCTGTCGCGGCGGAACAGCGTCAGCGCGCCCCACGCAGGCGCGCCGCGCTCGCGCCACGTGAGCCCGAGGTCGAGGCTGCGGCTGCGCTCGGGCCGGAGCGCGCGGTTGCCGAAGTCCGACAGCAGCTGGAACAGCGTCGGCGATTTGAACCCCTCGCCGTAGGAAGCTCGCAAGCGAATCCCGCCACCGAGGCCGTAGCTCGCGTCGGCGCCGAAGCTCGTCGCGCCGCCGAACCGCGCGTGGCGATCGTGGCGCAGGCCGGCGTGCGCGGCGAGCCCGCGCAGCTCGATCCCGGCCTGGGCGTAAGCCCCCCAGATGCGCGTGCTCTGCGGCGCATCGAACAGCGTGGCGAACCGGGTCCATTCGCTTTCGCCGCCGAAGTGCAGCACCACCGGCCCGAGCGGGCGCCATTCGCCGCGCAGATCGACCCGCTGCGAATGCCCGTCGGCGGTGTAGGTCGGAGCGGCGCCGAGCGCGGGGTCGAAGTTCGCCCGCTCGGTATCGGCGAACGAATACGTGGCGACGAGATCGAGCAGGGTGCCGTCGTAGCTCGCGCCCGCCGCGCCGGTGTACTGGCGGGTGCGCTGCGATTCGGCGGTGTCGGCAAAGGCGTAGAGCGGGGCGGGAAACCCGTCGAGGTCGAGCCTTCCCCTGGCGTAGCGGCCGCGCGCGAACAGCTCGAGGGTGTTCGAAAGATAGGCGCGCACCTGACCGTTCGCGGACCACTGATCGAACCCGTCGGGCTCGGTCCCCGTGGCGGCGGCCGAGAAGCCATCGGTCCGCTGCCAGCCCGCCGAGCCGCCCGCGAAGAACGCGTCCGAGCCCCCCCCGCCGCTCGCGGTCAGGTAGCGGCTGTCGTCGCCGCCGTATTCGGCGCTGGCGGCCAGACCGCGGCGCGCGCGGGTAGTGGCCAGCAGCACGCCGCCG
>JBHWTG010000123.1:0-4822 GCA_043427735.1 Tsuneonella sp.
GGTGTCATCCGTGGGCTCACCAACACCGCGCCCATGACATCGGAGATGGCGCTCAAAGTCGGGCAGGCAGCCGGTGCGCACTTCCTTCGAGGCGATCACCGGCACCGCGTGGTGATCGGCAAGGACACCCGCCTGTCGGGCTATATGATGGAAAGCGCGCTCGTCGCCGGGTTCACCTCGGTGGGGATGGACGTGGTCATGACCGGGCCGCTGCCGACCCCGGCGATCGCGCTGCTGACGCGGGAGATGCGCGCCGACCTGGGCGTGATGATCAGCGCCAGCCACAACCCGTTCGAGGACAACGGCATCAAGCTGTTCGGCCCCGACGGGTTCAAGCTCAGCGATGCCGACGAGCTGGCGATCGAGGCGCTGCTGGGCGAGCAGCCGGTGCTCGCCGACGCGGCCCAGGTCGGGCGCGCGTGGCGGATCGAGGACGCGCGCGGGCGGTACATCCACGCGGTCAAGCGGTCGATCCCGACCGCCGTGCGGTTCGACGATCTGAAGGTGGTGGTCGACTGCGCCAACGGCGCGGCCTATCAGGTGGCGCCGAGCGCGATCTGGGAGCTGGGGGCCAGGATCTTCCCGCTCGGCGTCACCCCCAACGGGACCAACATCAACAAGGATGTCGGCAGCACATCGCTGGCCGCGATCAAGGCCAAAGTGGTCGAGGAAGGCGCCGACATCGGCCTTGCACTCGACGGCGACGCCGACCGGCTGATCGTCGTCGACGAGAAGGGCGAGACGGTCGACGGCGACCAGATCATGGCGCTGATCGCCGGGCAGATGGCGCGCGACGGCGGCCTGCGCGGCGGCGGGGTGGTGGCGACCGTCATGTCCAACCTGGGCCTCGAGCGGTTCATGCAGGGCCAGGGGCTTGCGCTCGATCGCACCCAGGTGGGCGACCGCTACGTGCTCGAGCGGATGCGCGCTGGCGGGTTCAATCTCGGCGGCGAGCAGTCGGGGCACCTGATCCTGCTCGATTATGGCACCACCGGGGACGGGACCGTCGCCGCGTTGAACGTGCTCGCCGCGCTGGTCCGCGCGGGCAAGCCGGCGAGCGAGCTGCTGCACCAGTTCGATCCGGTGCCGCAGCTCCTGCGGAACGTGCGCTATGCGGGCGGCGCGCCGCTGGAGGACGCGGCGGTCAAGTCGATCATCGCCGATGCCGAGGCCGAGCTCGCCGGCAAGGGGCGCCTGGTGATCCGCAAGTCGGGCACCGAGCCGCTGATCCGGGTGATGGCCGAAGGCGACGACGCCGGCCAGGTCGAGCGCGTGGTCGAGGCGATCTGCGAGGCGGTGAAGGCCGCCGCCTGATGCCCCTTCGACCCTTCGGCAGGCTCAGGGCTCGGGGTGAGCGGCATGCTTGAGATGCGGCCCGACTGCGAACGCTGCGGCGCCGATCTTCCCGCCGAGGCGGCCGGCGCGTTCATCTGCAGCTTCGAATGCACCTTCTGCGCGGACTGCGCCGACGCGCTCGACGATCGCTGCCCCAACTGTGGCGGCGAGCTGATGGACCGCCCGACCCGGGCGAAGGCGCTGCACGCGAAGTTTCCGCCCTCGTCCGCCCGGAAGTTTCGTGGGTAGTCCGGCGGGAAAGCGTGCCTCGCCAGGCGCAACGGCGGCGCCGATACCGCCCCGCCTCCCTCCCCGCCTCCGCTCGTCCTGAGCCCGTCGAAGGACCCGCCGCGTGACCAACCCCCCGCCCCGCATCCTGTCGATCGCCGGCTCCGACAGCTCGGGCGGCGCGGGCATCCAGGCCGACATCAAGACGATCGCGATGCTCGGCGGCTACGCGATGACCGCAATCACCGCGGTCACCGCGCAGAACACCCTCGGCGTCCAGGCGATCGCGCCGATGAGCGGCGACGTGGTGGCCGAGCAGATCGCCTCGTGCCTCGCCGACATCGGCGCCGACGCGGTCAAGATCGGCATGCTGCACGACGTCGAGATCGTCGAGGCGGTCGCGGGCGCGCTCGAGGGTTGCCCGGCCCCGATCGTGCTCGATCCGGTGATGATCGCCACCTCCGGCGCGACACTGATCGCCGAAGATGCAATCGTAGCGATGAAAGCGACGCTGTTTCCGGTGTCGAAAATCATCACTCCCAACCTCCCCGAGCTCGAGCACCTCGCGGGCCGGACCTTGCGCGACACCGACGAGGCGACCGGCGCCGCGCTCGCGCTGGCAGAGGAGTTCGGCTGCCATGTGCTCGCCAAAGGCGGCCACACCGAGGACTCGCGGGTGATCGATCTTCTGGTCGGGCCGGGCGCCACCCGCGCGGTCACCTTCACCGACCCGAAGATCGCCACCCGTCACACCCACGGCACCGGGTGCACGCTGTCGGCGGCGATCGCCACGCTGATCGGCCACGGCCAGCCGCTCG
The DNA here is from genome assembly GCA_043427735.1 of Tsuneonella sp. Lineage (GTDB taxonomy): Bacteria > Pseudomonadota > Alphaproteobacteria > Sphingomonadales > Sphingomonadaceae > Tsuneonella. The sequence continues at coordinate 2,382 of JBHWTG010000123.1, forward strand.
AGCACGCGGTGCGCCTCGCCCGCCAGTTCGTGCGCCGGGCCATCCTGGCCGCGCCGGGTTTCGGCGCGGGTAGCGGTCCGCTCGGGCATCAGGCGGTGCGCCAGGGCTAGCTCGGGAACGCGCGCAACGACGCTTCACTCCCCGAGCGCGTAAAACCCCTTGATATGCCCCCAGGCCTCCTCGGCGGTCTCGCACCAGCGGAACAGGTCGAGGTCCTGCTTCGAGATCACCCCTTCCTCGGCGAACGCCTCCCAGTCGATCACCCGAGTCCAGAAGTCCTTGCCGAACAGCAGGATCGGCATCGGCCGAATCTTGCCGGTCTGGATCAGGGTCAGGAGCTCGAAGAACTCGTCGAACGTGCCGAACCCACCGGGAAACACCGCCACCGCCTTCGCACGCAGCAGGAAGTGCATCTTGCGCAGCGCGAAATAGTGGAACTGGAACGACAGATAGGGGGTAACGTACTGGTTCGGCGCCTGTTCGTGCGGGAGCACGATGTTAAGCCCGATCGATTCGGCGCCTGCGTCGCTCGCGCCGCGGTTGGCCGCCTCCATGATCGAGGGGTCGCCGCCCGAGCAGATCACGAACTGCCGCTTGCCGTCCTCGACGATTGCCCGCTCGCTGACCATCCGCGCGAGGCGGTAAGCCTCGTCGTAGTACCGCGCCTTCTCCGCCAGCCGCTCGGCCACCACGCGGTTCTCGGGCGCGGCGTTCTTGAGCAGCGCGTCGGCATGGTCGGGCGAGGGAATCCGGGCCGAGCCGTACATCACCAAGGTCGAGCCCACGCCCGCCTCGTCGAGCAGCATCTCGGGCTTCAATAGCTCGAGCTGGAAGCGCACCGGCCGCAGTTCCTGCCGCAGCAGGAAGTCGGTATCCTGGAACGCCAGGCGATAGGCCGGGTGCCGCGTCTGCGGCGTGTCGGGGGTGGCCTTCTCGCTGAACGCCGCTTCCTGCTCGGCGCGGTAGAACTTGCGACGCTTGAGGTCGCGCTCTTCTCGGTCTGTCATTAGGCCGCCGATAGGCCCCGCGCGCGGGGCGCACAATGCCAACGATCGTGCAAACGATTGGATGCCCCGCAAGGATTCGAACCTTGATTGACGGAGTCAGAGTCCGCTCTCTTACCGTTAGAGGACGGGGCATCGGGAGCCGGCGAGACGGGTTCGCGGGCGGAGGGGGCGCACTTAGTTTCGCTTGCCCGGCAGGTCAAGGCTGGCGGCGCGCCCCCGCTTGCCGTCGGGCGCGCGCACCGCTAGCGTTGCGGTCAGGTCCTCGCGGCATCGGTATCGGCCGCCGCGGGAGGAACAGAAAGCGTTGAGATGGCGGACTATCTTCCGCCGGACAGAAACAGGAACGCGGGCAGGAAGACTGGCGGCAACAGGGGCAAATCGTCCGGCAAGGTAGCCGATTTTCGCTACAAGCGCCCCTCGCAGTCCGAAACCCGCGGCAGCGGCACCGCCGCCCCGAGCCCGCCCGCGCGCGGCAACGGCGCAGGGCAACCGGCCCGCCGCCAGGCGTATGCCGCGCTCGATCTCGGCACCAACAACTGCCGCCTGCTGATCGCCCGCCCCGAAGGCGAGCATTTCACCGTGATCGACGCCTTCAGCCGGGTCGTGCGCCTCGGCGAAGGGCTCGCGGCGAGCGGCCGGCTGAGCGCGGCGGCGATGGACAGGGCGCTGGGCGCGCTCCACGTCTGCGCCGAGAAACTGCGCCGCCGCAACGTGTTCCTCGCGCGCTCGGTGGCGACCGAGGCCTGCCGCCGCGCGGCCAACGGTCCCGAGTTCATCGAACGGGTGCGCGCCGAGACCGGGATCGCGCTCGATATCATCTCGGCGCAGGAGGAAGCGCGCCTCGCGGTGCTGGGCTGCCACATCCTGCTCGAACAGGGCCACGGGCCCGCGGTAATCTTCGACATCGGCGGCGGCTCGACCGAGCTGGTGTTGATCGAGCCCGGCCATCACGTGCCTCGGATCATCGACTGGGCGAGCGTGCCGTGGGGGGTGGTGTCGCTGACCGATACCGTGGGCCTCGAAGCCGTCGCGCGCGAACGCGGCGAGGGGGAGGCGGAGCGCCGCGCGCGCTACGCCCGCATGCGCGGCCTGGTGCGCGACAGCTTCGCCCCGTTCGCCGCGCGGATCGCCGAGGCCGGCAAGCTCGACGACATCCGCCTGCTCGGCACCAGCGGCACGGTCACCACGCTCGCCAGCCTGCATCTCGAGCTGCCGCAATACGACCGGCGCGCGGTCGACGGGCTGATCGTCCCGGCCGCGGCGATGCGCGCGATCAGCCAGCGGCTCTCGGCGATGGCGCCCGAGGAGCGCCGCATGCTGCCGTGCATCGGCCCCGACCGGGCGGACCTCGTCGTCGCCGGGTGCGCGATCCTCGAGGCGATCCTCGACATCTGGCCCGCCGACCGGCTGGGCGTCGCCGACCGCGGCATCCGC